>NZ_JAZGJN010000001.1:0-200 GCF_038085095.1 Photorhabdus sp. P32
CTTGAAAGATAACGGGTATAAGAGAAAAAACAATAGTTCTATGATAATATTCCTCTTGAAAAATAGTTAAAAATTAAAATTTTATTTTCTACCCAATAAAGCTACTTCCATAATCAAGAAAAAGCACCAAAGCTAGCAGGCATTCGGTGCTAAAAATATCGTTTAAAGTTGATAATCACATGATTATATACCCAATGGAT
>NZ_JAZGJN010000002.1:0-221 GCF_038085095.1 Photorhabdus sp. P32
CTCTTTAATTTCTACTTGATTCGTTAATAGTCGTAGTAAATATCTAGATATAAATAATAAAGCTCAGGTGTTATAAGAATCCAAGTTTAAAAAAGTAGTAAAGACCACGTGAACTGGATCTACTTACATGTTATGTGATCATAAAGTAAAAGTTCATGTCGCCATCATGGTCAAAAAGTATTTTCCGTGCAATGGTTAAATAGCCTGTCGATAAATAGACT
>NZ_JAZGJN010000003.1:0-234 GCF_038085095.1 Photorhabdus sp. P32
TTAAAAATCAATAAATTAAAATCAGTCCTTAAAAAAGGGTCAAAAATAAGGTGTGGGGAAAGCAGATTTTCAACGGTGATTTAATTCATCATTACTCACTTGCTTTACTTTATTTGGTGACAGTACAGCTTAATAATCAACTTTTTCCACTCCATTTTTCATCTGTCAATGCGGTTAATACATGATCTTGCCAGACTCCATTAATCATCAGGTATTTCTTGGCATAGCCTTCAC
>NZ_JAZGJN010000004.1:0-251 GCF_038085095.1 Photorhabdus sp. P32
TCTTGAAATCTATTGGGTATATCATTATTCATATTGTAAATTCGAATAAATCAGACATTTAAATATAAAACAAATAATGATTTCACATTGTAAGCTCAATATAAAAATCACCATTAGCATCTACAAAAAATTTTTCTGTTCAATTATATACAACAGAAATATATTTATAATTTCTTAATAACCAAATTAGTTTATATATCATATATTATAACAGATTAAAGTTCTATTTTATGAATAAATAAGACATTATT
>NZ_JAZGJN010000005.1:0-252 GCF_038085095.1 Photorhabdus sp. P32
GAAATCCATTGGGTATATATAATATAATTACCAGACACTGAATCCTCTATAGATATTCGTTATTCTTTAATACAGAAAAGAGAAATAGAACTTAATGAAAATTATTTTTCTTGGCGTAAAAATCATGAGAAAACAGGAGAATTAAAATATAATAAATCTCTTATTAATATGTTAAATAAAAAATCGTCAACAAATGCCATTTCTCTTTATTGTTTTTTCGAGAAAAATTCTTATATTATTTTTGATAAATTC
>NZ_JAZGJN010000006.1:0-264 GCF_038085095.1 Photorhabdus sp. P32
TATCCAAATCTTCCTTACCAATTTCAAGCGAGTGAAAACGGGTTGCCGTTAATCAACACCGCAACGGGTTTGGTCGATCCTATTCAGGTTTCTTCTGACATTCTTAAATCGCTGGCGCAGCGTGCAGAAGAAACACTGGATGGTAAGCTTGATGGCGTTGTGATCACCGTTCCTGCCTACTTTGATGATGCACAGCGTCAGGGAACAAAAGATGCGGCGCGTTTAGCCGGGTTACACGTTCTGCGCTTGCTGAATGAACCGACT
>NZ_JAZGJN010000007.1:0-274 GCF_038085095.1 Photorhabdus sp. P32
CAACTTGTAAATAAATTAAAATCATGCAGCTATGAGATATATTTAACGGGATTATTTAATGTATCATACAGCTTCATTAAACATGATAATTCATCGAGCCCATAAAATATGAACTAACCGACATTATGCTGTTTTTATATATTTTCGCCCCCTCAACACAACTATTTATATAATTTATCAGAGTAAACGTAATTAGTATGCAAAACCAAACAAGAAAATTATTCTGTTATTCACTACGATACATCCCATAAATCATTTATACCCGTCATCTTTC
>NZ_JAZGJN010000008.1:0-290 GCF_038085095.1 Photorhabdus sp. P32
TTGTGGAAGGAAGCAACGACTTAAAGCATCAGGGAAAACCTATTGCATTGGAAGGTATGCAAACAGCCTGTGGCGCAAAACTGATTGCCAGCCAGAAAGATTTTCTCGCTTAATGAGACGACAATCATTTTGGCCTATTTTAAGCAATACTAGCGTACTGCACCTGTCTTCTCCGTTTTACCGGGCTAATGCATTAATCCGGTAAAACAGAGAGACGAGAAAAATACCGTGATTATTCTCAGGTTATAGATAATTTATTGAAAAGGAAAAATTGATATGCCATTACCACT
>NZ_JAZGJN010000009.1:0-291 GCF_038085095.1 Photorhabdus sp. P32
CTCGAAATCTATTGGGTATATATTATCAAACAAATTAATAACAATTTAATAGAAACTTAATTAAATCAATAAAAAATATATATCACAGAGCGGTTAACATTTCATTTATTATAAATCCACTGCCCCAATATAATTAATTTATATTTGTATTTGTATTTGTATTTTTTGAGCATCAAATAACAACATTAACATATATGATTAATTTATAAATATATTAAATCAAAAACAGAAGTTTAATCTTATATAATATAAATATTATTTCAATCTTAATATCACACTTAAATTTCACAC
>NZ_JAZGJN010000010.1:0-291 GCF_038085095.1 Photorhabdus sp. P32
CTGTGAATTGACGTCTATAATATTAAAATGAGGGCAGTTTCTCAGTTCTTGAGTATCAAAAAAATACCGGCTTTGGGTTACTACGGCTGTAGCGTTAGAGAGAAGCACACCAATCAAACATCTTCTTGACCCCCTCTTTAGAGGTTACTTTCGGCATCCACTCCACATAGTGAGATATCTTCGATACGTCAGCCACAAATATTTTTTGATCACTTTCTCGTGGAGCTAATTTCTCATAGTTAAGAGTAGTTCCAGAAATCTCTTGAAGAAGATTAAACAACTCAATAAGTG
>NZ_JAZGJN010000011.1:0-306 GCF_038085095.1 Photorhabdus sp. P32
TCGTTTAGCCAGTCTAAAGTCTGATGATCACCATGCTTCCGTGCATTACCGTTAACATATACCTTGCCAGAAGTGCCTTCATTGCCGGCTGTTCCATCAGTACCATCTTCACCAGATACTCCGGGAGGGCCATCAGTCCTTCCCCCACTATTAGCACCGCTTCCCCCACCGAATCCGCCTCTTCCTCCTCTTCCGCTCGATCCTCCTCTTCCGCCATCCCCTCGATGTGACAAAGCATTAATTATCGGTTGACCCTGAGTGAAACTCACATAGATGTTACCACCGTCCCCACCTTTACCCCCATTC
>NZ_JAZGJN010000012.1:0-309 GCF_038085095.1 Photorhabdus sp. P32
CCCTAAAATACGGCAGACTATTGAAAATTCATTCATCTCAGTTTCCAAACAAATAGCAATTTTGCCATTATTGTCGCCAATAGCCGCCCCTACTGTAAAGAGACGTTATTAATATCCTAGTTTCATATCCACAACACTGGTTGGTAATTCTCCTTTTTCAATCCGTCGAATATTTTCACTGATCGTATCCATAGCAATCTCGGGAATAGTAATAGCCGCAATATGTGGCGTTACCGTTATACGGGGATGAGTCCAGAATGGGTGCATCTCTGGTAATGGTTCCTCAACAAACACATCCAATGCAGCCCC
>NZ_JAZGJN010000013.1:0-319 GCF_038085095.1 Photorhabdus sp. P32
TTTTTTGACCTGTCAATGTAAGCCCAGCTCTGACGAGATTGTCATAGAAGCTGAATATTATCCAGAACTCGCTAAACTAACGAAAAAGATTGTGCCCTGCAAAGTTAGCTCAACCTGCACAGTAGCAGATGAATATATGATCATTAAATTCAGGCTACCGCCCACCGCATCTTTTGCATTCTTACCTGGTCAATATATTAATCTTCATTATCAGGGTGTGGTACGAAGCTATTCCATTGCCAATGCTGCGATTTCCGAAGGGATCGAATTACATATTCGACAGGTCGCTGATGGAGTTATGAGTAGCCTTTTATTCAAC
>NZ_JAZGJN010000014.1:0-342 GCF_038085095.1 Photorhabdus sp. P32
TTGAAATCCATTGGGTATAAATCATAAAAACAAATCGACTTAATAAATAATATTTAAGTTCTTTATCATGAAAACAAATAAAAATATTTTTTTATTGCATCTCGTATTGATTATATTATATTTTATTTATGAAAATAAAACTTATTGAAAATATGTAAAGAATATATTACTACATTTAAAAATATAGTTATATACCCGTCATCTTTCAAGCTGCCGCTTTGTTGGCTGCACTCTCTCACCCCGGTCACATAGTTATCTCTGCTCCCGGGGATTCGTTCCCTTGCCGCCGCGATGCATCTTGAAATCCATTGGGTATAGACAATAAACCTGTAATCAAAAAAT
>NZ_JAZGJN010000015.1:0-349 GCF_038085095.1 Photorhabdus sp. P32
ATTAATATGTTTATAATAGACAGGCAATAGAATTAACAACAAATAGCGTTTGTTTCTTTAAAGGTAGTGATTGCATTGATTATACCGTAAACTCTCACACAATTAAGCGAAAATCTATCTCAGACAGATGGGAAGTAACAAAGAAATACACGGCATTTAGTAAAAATCTGGATGCTGCGACATGGAGAATAAACTCTTTAATTGCTCTCTTCAAAGACAATCATTATATCGTATTTAATCCACAATCAAACACTATTGTATATGGGCTTGCTCCTGTTACTAATTTTACCGGAGGGGCTTTCAAAACAATTCAAGCAGCAGTATTGATTGACACCGATTTATTAGGCAG
>NZ_JAZGJN010000016.1:0-350 GCF_038085095.1 Photorhabdus sp. P32
CGGTCACTGCCTAATAAATCGGGATCAACTGATACTGCGGCTTGAATTTTGTTGAAGGGACCTCCGGTATAATGAGAAATGGGAGCCGGTCCATAATCAATAGCATTAGATTTTAGGTTAAACCGGATATAATAACCTCCTTTGAAGAGGTCAATACGAGAATATATTCTCTGTACGGCCGCATCTAGATTGGTGCTGAATTCTGTGTATTTATCTGTAATGCTCCATCTGGCTGAAATAGAGTTTCGTTTAATCGTATGTGAATTCACCGTGTAATCGATACAATCACTGCCTTTGAAGAAGCAAACAGTATTTGTTGTAAATTCTGTGGCTGCATCTATCCCATTTTC
>NZ_JAZGJN010000017.1:0-353 GCF_038085095.1 Photorhabdus sp. P32
GTTTAATTGTCACTGGTGCGCCATTGGGATTAGTTGAGTTCGAAGATGTGGCATATTGGAGACAGATTGAAAGAATAATTAGTTGGGCAAAGGAGCACGTTACTTCTACCTTATTTATTTGTTGGGCTGTACAGGCCGCTTTGAATATTTTGTATGGCTTGCCAAAGTTTACTAGAGAAGTAAAACTATCAGGTGTTTATTATCACTCTACTCTGGACCCTTTAGCATTATTAACTCGTGGCTTTGATGAATCTTTTTTTGCTCCTCATTCTCGCTATGCTGATTTTCCTGAACAGGTTATTCGTGAACATACAGATCTGGATATTCTTTCCAGTTCTGAAGAGGCGGGGGCC
>NZ_JAZGJN010000018.1:0-365 GCF_038085095.1 Photorhabdus sp. P32
GAATGGGGGTAAAGGTGGGGACAGTGGTAACATATATATTAATTTCTCTGAAGGCGATCCAAAACTTGAGGTTGTGTCACTTAATGGTCTTGGCGGTGAAGGTGGTAGGGGAGGATGGGGTGGAGTAGGCGGGAGACCTGGACATTCTCTTAAAGCGGTCGTTAGATATCGTCGATATGGAGAAGATGGTAGAGATGGCGCCAGAGGAGAATTTGGCGATGACGGTATCACTGGCAAGATATATATCAACGGTCATGAAAGGAAACTTGATCGCTAGCGGCGCCGCAATCGGACCGGTACGAACGATTATAAATGTCGAGAGATGAGGCCAGATATTCGTTTTGCTTATACCCAATGGATTTCAA
>NZ_JAZGJN010000019.1:0-377 GCF_038085095.1 Photorhabdus sp. P32
GCCGTTTTGATTATACCGGGGAGAGTGAAAACAATATTCGTCAATTTCTGATTGAACGAGGAATGCCATTGTCAGATGGGCCAGTCGATCAGTTTGGTTCTTTGCTATTAGGAGCTTCATGGCTGGAGGATCAGGCAGCAGAAGATGAGGTTCAGGGGCAGATTGAGCTGTTTGATGAATATCTGCTGCCGTGGTGTGGGCAATTTCTGGGGAAGGTGGAAGCCCATGCTACAACCGGTTTCTACCGGACATTAGCAATGATTACTCGTGAAGCGTTACAAGCGTTAAGAGAAGAGCTGGATTCTTAATTTTAACATGATAAAAAGGCAAGTAATTTCGAATTATTTGCCTTTTTGCTATACCCGTCATCTTTCAAG
>NZ_JAZGJN010000020.1:0-382 GCF_038085095.1 Photorhabdus sp. P32
CTAACAGCTCGCCACTCTCTTCGGTAATAATCGAGTGCTTGGGATAAGATTTGCGAATAACGTCGATAATGAGCGCTTCTGCGGCTTTGTCAACGTTGGTAACAAAGTCGTTGCTGCCTTTTTGGCTAGCTTCAACCGCATCGGGAGTTTCATAATTTTTGGCAATTAAATTGCCGGCTTTACGCGCTGCGCGTATGGCGATGGTCAGCATCGGATGCATGGGATATCTTCCACCAGGATGTTAAAGAACGGGTAATTAATCGGCGCGCAGTATAGCAGTAGTTCGGAAAAATGACTAATGCTGTGTTAAGATATTTGGCTCTTATAACTATCCAGACTATTCAAACGTTGTCATGTTAGAAAATATCCGCATTATCTTGGT
>NZ_JAZGJN010000021.1:0-391 GCF_038085095.1 Photorhabdus sp. P32
TATGAGTAGCCTTTTATTCAACGAACTGGCTGTAAATACCCTGATGAGACTGGAAGGACCGTTGGGAACATTCTTCGTCAGAGAAGATGATAGGCCAATTATCTTTCTTGCTGGCGGTACCGGTTTTGCTCCAGTTAAAGCCATGGTGGAAAAACTTATCGAACAAAATTCCAAACGTGACATCCATATCTATTGGGGAATGAACAACGGGGCTGATTTCTATTTAGACCTTCCGATAGAGTGGGCTACCAAGCATGAGAATATACATTATGTACCCGTGTTATCTGGTGAAGATTCTCAGTGGTCAGGAAGAAAAGGATTCGTCCATAAGGCGGTAATGGAAGATTTTGATAATCTCTCAGCATTTGCCGTATATGCCTGCGGTTCTCCA
>NZ_JAZGJN010000022.1:0-391 GCF_038085095.1 Photorhabdus sp. P32
TAAACATTCAACCGGTCTTGCTTCAATAAAAATAAAAACGCCCATATCTCCCCCATCATCAGTTAACAATTATTACTCTATACACATTTCATTCACTCTTTAAATCATCTATTTTTATTAATAAATAAAATTCACATCAAAATTAAGACAACCTAATTATCATGTATAGTTCCAACGAAGGTGACTTTCAAATACAAAAACACTCAAAACACAACCAGACTCAATTCTTTAATACATAACTGATTCAATAATAATAGAAATTTATTCATAAAAAATAATTTTTCCGGCCAGAGAAAATATTTATTCATTTTTAAAATAAAAAAATAAACAATTATTCTATTTTAATAATTAACTTTATTTGACATATCAGACTTTATATACTTTTATTAAT
>NZ_JAZGJN010000023.1:0-391 GCF_038085095.1 Photorhabdus sp. P32
AGATGATCAATCGATTTCCTTCTAAAGAAAAATTGCTGATAGCTGTTGTTAGACAGGAATATATGAAAATACTTTATTGCACCAACGATAGTAAAAATCTGGCAGATTAATCAGCCAGAAAGGTTATAACGGTTAAACGGGTATTTAAACATTTAAATAAAACCGTAGAAAAACAACGTTATTGGAATGATTAAATCAATGTAAAACAAATTTAAACCCGTGTATTTAAAGTGTTGATTTTGCATAATTTAATCGGTTTGTAAAAAAATTTATCCCCCTATTAAAAACGTTATTAAAGTCGGTTCCTTTGGGATAATAAATTTCCTGATTAACCTATTAATATTCTTATTTAATTTTCTTCGGGATATATAAGCATTAACAAAACCAATTT
>NZ_JAZGJN010000024.1:0-392 GCF_038085095.1 Photorhabdus sp. P32
AATGGGATATTATTTTCCTTTTCTTACAGAAATACACAAGAAAGCAAATTGGAACAATATTGAACCTTGATTCTAGTGTCATTGAAAACCATATGATCAGGATATATCACAAAATAAACATTAATTCCACTATTCAATTAGAAGAATATTGTCAAGTCAATAATCTCTATCACTATATACCTGAGAAGTTTTTATTAACTTAAAAGGCTTCTTCTACGGATTCAGTGGCTTTATTTCATTATGACTCGCGTCACTGATCATGCCTGAGGTACGAACAGAATTTTCTTTTGTTAAAATCTCAGGCATATTCAATATAAAAAAACACCTATTTTATTACTAAAAACAAATTTCAAATTAAAAAATAATCATTTAAAACTCTGTCGAATTAATAT
>NZ_JAZGJN010000025.1:0-394 GCF_038085095.1 Photorhabdus sp. P32
CAAGCAATGAACCGTGGGGAATCAAAGATAGAAATTCACACTTTATTTATGGTAACCCAGCCCTAAAATCTATTCAGAACATTCCAACGTCATTTGATTATGAAGGGCTTTCTGATGACGAACTTCCTTGGAGTGGCGCGGAATTTGCAAAAGAATTTATTGATCATGATAAAATTGTCATGACAAAAGAGAAAAGAGTTTGTTCGCTCGAAACATATACATATGGAAAAGAAAAAACCTTATTTTCTTACTTTCAAGAGAAATTACCACTATATAATGATACAAATGAGTGCATAGGCATCTTTTTTCATGGATGGAAAGCCAAAGATTTTTCATTAATTAACCTATATCAATATTATAATGTTCTGCCCACATCTATTATATTCCAACCACC
>NZ_JAZGJN010000026.1:0-459 GCF_038085095.1 Photorhabdus sp. P32
ACATTATTTCCTATAAAATACAGACATATATTAAATATATTATAAAAAGTAAAAAACTTATTTATATTTTTAAAATAAAAGAAAAATAAGAAATTAATAAATTAATTTAAAAACAAAATATAAAAATAAATTATCATACTGATTTAAAAGAAAAAATAATATAAGATATATTTTTAAAATTATAATTTAGCAATAACTTTAACACGATTAGAATTACTATAAACGACTTTTCTGATCAACATGACACATTCACCCACCGCCCCACTATCTCACTCAATTCAGCAATGAAGAGAAAATAAAAAAATTTATGTTCCCCTCTTGACCAGAAACAACAATTACATTAATTTTATTTAATATTAGAAAGAACATCATTGAACTTTATCATTTCAGCACTCTCGTAGAGCCGAAAGAATTTCGAATAAGTTTATAGCAATAATTGATTATATACCCAATGGATTT
>NZ_JAZGJN010000027.1:0-461 GCF_038085095.1 Photorhabdus sp. P32
CCGTTACCCCCAAGCCCCCCATGTCCGCCATGACCTCCCCTTCCGCCATTACCGCCATTCCCTCCTACCGTTGCTGCCCCTATGACTCCAGTAATAGATTGGACACTCACGGTTAAGTCATTTGCATTTCCAGCCGCGGCGCCATCTCCCCCGATTGCTCCGGTAGAACCACTGGAGCCATCAGTACCTGGCGTGGCGCTAAATAAGCAACCGTTCTTACTATCTTGACCAGGACTACCATTGCTGCCATTAGCGCCATCATATCCTGGCGCGCCATCAAAACCATTGACGCCATTACTGCCTTTATTGACAATGTTTTCAGTTCCAGCGTTTTCATTCCCTACAATAGCGTTAGCTTCGATTCGACCATTAGTGCGGCAAATAATTTGACCTCCCGATTCAATAACTATCTGGTCATACACCAAAAGAATCGGTTCGCCGTGGTCATACTTATCTTCAAC
>NZ_JAZGJN010000028.1:0-465 GCF_038085095.1 Photorhabdus sp. P32
TTTCGAGTTGCAGCGCGGCGGCAAGTGAACGAATCCCCAGGAGCATAGATAACGATGTGACTGGGGTGAGTGAAAGCAGCCAACAAAGCAGCAGCTTGAAAGATGAAGGGTATATACCCAATGGATTTCAAGATGCATCGCGACGGCAAGGGAGCGAATCCTCGGGAGCATAGATAACTATGTGACCGGGGTGAGTGAGTGCAGCCAACAAAGAGGCAACTTGAAAGATGACGGGTATAAAAGAGTATGACGGCAGTGCTGCCATACTTTCTAATATTATCTTGAGGAGTAAAACAGGTATGACTTCATATGTTGATAAACAAGAAATTACAGCAAGTTCAGAAATTGATGATTTGATTTTTTCGAGTGATCCATTAATTTGGTCTTACGACGAGCAGGAAAAAATCAGAAAGAAACTTGTGCTTGATGCATTTCGTCATCATTATAAACATTGTCGAGAATATC
>NZ_JAZGJN010000029.1:0-474 GCF_038085095.1 Photorhabdus sp. P32
CATCTATAACCGTTCACCAATAACTGACATGGCAAAAAAATAAGTAGTACCGAATATCATTGACCATAAATAAAAATATAATTATTAAATAATTTTTCTATAAAATAATATTTTATAAATATATTTACATTTATTTAAAGTTTCCTTATTAAAGTATTTAATTAATAGTGTATTTTTTCCTGAGAAAAAATTGTCACTCTATGCCATGTAACCAAGTTATTTTAAGTGGAATTATTACTTAAACCATTTAAATAACCTCTTAAGTAATCAGCAAGGATTTACTATGCAAAATATAAAAAGTAAACTAAACAGTATCACTTTAATCTTAAGTTATATGAAGAATAAAAATAGAGCCATTTGAATACATAAATTATATCTAATAAGCTTAAAACAGGTCTTAATCATGAAAAAAATCAATGAAACATATATTTCACCACAAATAATAAACACAATGGAAGCAAGCAATGAACCGTG
>NZ_JAZGJN010000030.1:0-491 GCF_038085095.1 Photorhabdus sp. P32
AACTTTCAACGTCCAGGCGTTATTGATATAACCAAACAGACAGGCAAAATTAGGGACATTCTGTATCAACGTGCCCTTATAAAGCATGCGATCATGACCTTGTTGCTTTTGCCCATCAATAGAGAGTTCAACTCCGCCAAGAAAATGTAATTGCAGTCCAGTAGAGCTAACAATAATATCCGCTGGTAATTCCTTGCCGGATTGTAATGAAATACCGTTTTCAGTTATGCGTTCAATATGGTCAGTAACGATAGAGGCTTTACCTTCTTTCAGTACCTTAAATAGGTTATTGCTGGGAATAAAACAGAGCCGTTCATCCCACGGCATGTATTTTGGCGTCAAGTGCTTCATATCAAAATCTGGGCCGACGCGTTTGCGAGCAGATGACAGCAAAAATGATTTCAATAAATTAGGTAAATGTCGACTCGTTTTATAAACTAAGCGCTGTAGAAAGAGATTGCGATTTCTACTCAGTGTGTAAATCCAGCGCT
>NZ_JAZGJN010000031.1:0-501 GCF_038085095.1 Photorhabdus sp. P32
CTGTATGAAGAACCGGGCCTAAGCCCGGTTTTTTATTGTCTGAACGATGGTGCTGCTCTATCAGCTTGGTTCGTTTAATAAATTAGTTCTTTGTTGGCGTCTCGTTAGAATTCTCCTCAAGCCGACTTAACCGGTATGTACAAGGAGATACAGGCATGAGCCAAGGCAAGACCCTCACCACCGCTGCTGGCGCCCCCGTTGCCGACAATCAGAATTCTCGTTCAGCCGGGCCTCGTGGCCCTTTGTTGNNTTCCACCTAGTCGAAAAGCTCGCCCATTTCAACCGCGAAGTCATTCCGGAGCGTCGTGTGCACGCCAAGGGCTCCGGCGCCTATGGCACGTTTACCGTGACCGCAGACATAACTCACCTCACCCGTGCCAAGCTGTTCGAGTCCGTTGGCAAGCAAACGCCCCTGTTCCTGCGCTTTTCCACGGTAGGGGGTGAGCGCGGCTCGGCGGATACCGAGCGTGATCCTCGCGGCTTCGCGGTAAAGTTCTATAC
>NZ_JAZGJN010000032.1:0-501 GCF_038085095.1 Photorhabdus sp. P32
CTTGAAAGATGAAGGGTATATCTTTTTCTTCTCTAATCTGAAGAGATACTTTTCCTCTTATACCACTAAGATTATTTTCTCCTATAGCGCTTTGTATAATCATACTTACCTATCGATTTTTTGATCATAAATTAATCGATGAAACAGAAAATAATTCTCCATCCATAATTTCCCTACCCCTAAAACCAAATAAAACAGCGCTAATACCTAAAATGGTTAACCTCTGCCATACCAACTAATAATTACCCTTCATTATTAATTAATATTCCCTCTAAGGATTCATTACTTATAATCATGCCGCTTTATTAAAAATGACCTAAATAGTTATCAGGCAAATTTTACCAGTATGAATAATAACCTCTTTGTCAGGTTGCTGCGGTAGCTATACCCATAGCTCAATGCGAGTAGAAACAAGGTGATAGCTGATTTCTTGTCTCTTAAATATCAATAATTCACAAAGGAAAACATTATGGCTACAACTCCAGAACAAATCGCTGTTGA
>NZ_JAZGJN010000033.1:0-508 GCF_038085095.1 Photorhabdus sp. P32
TTCTTGTAACTCATATACCTTCCTTAAATTAAACAATATTATTTCATAAGAAACATATTTAACTATTGTAAAGATGATTTATCGCAATTCACAAAAATAACAGTCTAGTCCAGAAAAATAACAATGGGGTGTTCTTATTACTTATAAGATTAACTATTTTTGTATAATCGGCAGCAATAAGTATCTCAACATTCCATTTAATTTTTCAAGGCAGATCATGATAAAACATAGCCAATCCATATTATCTAATTATCTATTAATGAAATATTGCTTACAGAACCATAAAATAAATATCAACATCTATAACCGTTCACCAATAACTGACATGGCAAAAAAATAAGTATTACCGACTATCATTGACAATAAATAAAAATATAATTATTAAATAACTTTCTATTATACACATCTAGGCATGAAAAAGTAGGTGGGTGGGGGGGGGGGGGGTGGGGGGGGGGGGGGGGGGGGGGGGGGGGGGGGGGGGGGGGGGGGGGGGGGGGGGGGGGGGGGG
>NZ_JAZGJN010000034.1:0-517 GCF_038085095.1 Photorhabdus sp. P32
GGCAAAATGAAGAAATAATTCCACAGCCAAATGCTGATGTAAAAAATAAGAATCTAAAAAATGGTAACTTTTCTATGATAAAACTACGAGCTATTGATGATAACTGACGCTGTATGGATAAATCGGCACCAAAAAATACAGCAACATTGCCAAAACATGATATAGTGCATATTAGATAATAAAAACCTATTTGTTCATCATTATATACTCTAATCAAGAAAAAATAGAATATCAGCATTAATATAACTGATAATAACCTAAGAAGTGTCAGACTAAAGATTTTACCACTTAAATTAATCATATTAGAGATAGTTGTATGCCTAATTAACTTGAGGATTTAAAATTTGGAAATTGTTATTAATGCGACAGGTGGATTTATTAACTTTTTCTCGGAGAGTAACATTAAAAAAGTGATAAATGGCTTCGTGGAATACTCTGGGAGATGCAAAATAGCGTTCGTCCATGAACTTCCTGAGTCGCTTAATCTGATTCAAGTTAGGGCTGTAAGGTGGTAGAT
>NZ_JAZGJN010000035.1:0-519 GCF_038085095.1 Photorhabdus sp. P32
CACACACTCCCACCGCCCCCTGCCTTATTACGGCATGGCGTAAGTTTGGACATTATTGTCACCAGTACCGGACTGAGCCGGGATAAAATTGAAATGTTAAAGCATTAAATTAATCTCCTTTTTCGCTGCAAAATGCCGATATTCAAGATCGGCATTTTTGTTCTTATTTATAGGGAGCAAAATGACACCTTAAGAGCATGGGGAACGCGATTAGATGAGTTGTTTGCGGAAACAAAATCACGGTTTATAAAAAAACAAAATTTATAATCTTATAATAAACCAATTATTGTCTTAATGAACAAATATCAATTTTAACTATTTATTGAACTTCGTAGAAAATCGGTTAAATCGAATTACTACTAAATTTCATAATCAATAAGCAATCAAACAAGTACCAATTCCTGAACATAATTAATATTGATTTCAAATTTCAAACTATAATAGACGTATTATCTGTCGCCCTAAAGAAACAATCTAACTTCAAACATGATTTCATTTTATCTATACCCTATGGATTTC
>NZ_JAZGJN010000036.1:0-543 GCF_038085095.1 Photorhabdus sp. P32
AACTCTTTCTTTAATCCCAAAGATTATGAGCATCATGGAGTCGCGTTGGCATCGGTGCGTGCCGGTAATGTGATTGGCGGAGGTGATTGGGCCAAGGATCGACTGATCCCAGATATTCTACGCTCTTTTCAAAATAACGAACCTGTTGTGATCCGTAATCCACACTCTATTCGTCCGTGGCAGCATGTATTGGAGCCACTTTCCGGCTATCTGCTATTAGCTCAGCACCTTTACCGGGACGGATGCGCCTTTGCTGAGGGATGGAACTTTGGCCCCAATGACAATGATGCTAAGCCGGTACAGTTTATTGTTGAAACGATGGTTAAATTATGGGGTGAAGATGCCACTTGGCAACTCGATGGCGCAGAACACCCGCATGAAGCTCATTACCTAAAACTGGACTGCTCCAAAGCCAAGATGAGAATGGGCTGGCATCCCTGCTGGGATCTGGTCAATACACTGGAACGTCTCTTATACACATATCCGAGCCCAACATACCGTACTAGATCGCGTATACCGAAATGAGAGTGAACAGTGACTGGG
>NZ_JAZGJN010000037.1:0-548 GCF_038085095.1 Photorhabdus sp. P32
AATCTGGAGAGAGATATTCATTATATTACAGACTATCTACAACAGACATTTCCAGTCGCAGAATTATTACAGGCAACTTTTCAGATAGCTAATGAACTGTTTTATCGCAACAAAGCGGCTTGGTTAGTAGGTAAGATCCGCATGGGAGGTCAGGTTTATCCTTTCTTGTTGCCGATCCATCATAACGAATCCGGCGGGATTTTTATCGATACCTGTTTGACTGATTATGCTGATGCTAGCATTGTATTTGGTTTCGCCCGTTCCTATTTTATGGTTTATGCGCCTTTGCCTGCGGCTTTGGTTGAATGGTTGAGAGAAATTTTGCCTGCCAAATCAACGTCTGAACTTTATATGGCAATTGGCTGCCAGAAGCATGGTAAGACGGAATATTACCGGGAATATCTGGCGTTTATTACCTTCTCCAAAGAACAACTTATGATTGCTCCCGGTGTTAAAGGGATGGTGATGTTGGTGTTTACTTCCTCTTCATTTGATCGCGTCTTTAAGGTGATTAAAGATAGATTTGCGCCGCAGAAAGAGGTGACTCA
>NZ_JAZGJN010000038.1:0-554 GCF_038085095.1 Photorhabdus sp. P32
TAATCTGTTAATCTGTTAATCTATTTTTCAAAATGAAGCGATTTAATAACGTTTTCAATCGGAGAGTAAAGCTTTTATAAATCAGTTAAATAATCGATGATAAAAAAACGGCATGATAAAATCCCCAGATAAATGATTTAACAGAATACAAATAGGAGCCCTGTAAATACGTCAGTTTAAACTTGTTTTACCTTGTTTTAACCCGTTGAATAGCATATTTTTGCTATGATTTGATTTAAACCATTTTCTCTTTTTATGTTTTTAACAAGCTAAAATCAGCTTATCTCATCGTTTTTAAAATTATTTTATTGATTGGTCAACTCTTAAATACCTGTTAATTCGTTGGCGCTTTCACCATCGTTACATGAGTGGTATTAATGAAAATATTAATCTTAAGCAGTAAAATACCATTTTCTTAAGAGCATATTCTGGTTTGTTGGTGATATCTCTTATCTTTCCAATACTTTCCAATACCCTTATATATGTTCCTAATATACGGTAAATTATTTATTGCTAGGAAATATTTATAATTGGCGGATTCGACTAATAAGTGC
>NZ_JAZGJN010000039.1:0-565 GCF_038085095.1 Photorhabdus sp. P32
CTTGATGGAAAACCGGGGACAGCCACTATCGGTGCTGAAAACGGCACCAAGAATAACTACAATGACTGCGTCGTGGTATTAAATTGGCCATTGGTGTGAATTAAGAATTCCTTAGTGAGTTCTACTTTCGGTAAAAATAAAAATCATTAATAGATTAAAGCGGTATTATGCCGCTTTTTATATAAATACATTATCGATCTAATATATTTTTAATATATTATTGTTAAAACAAAAAGACAAATAAAATAGAAATACAAAATAATGTTTTTTATCTTAACTGTATAATACAAACTTTATCTCTTAGTCTATATTTATATTTTTTGCAAACAAACAACGTCATTAAATAAATAAACAACCTATTAATATATAACGTTGCCATAATCTATCTTTTATATTAATTTTCATAGCGTAAATTTTTCTGTTTCGCCAAATAGCTTTAATATTATTATTACTATTCTTTATCTATGAACAGTAAATTTAACAAACATGAGAAATCAATAACAAATTTAAAAACTATAAAGGATATATATTAATGAACTCAAGTGTCTATTTATTCCTTAATGCA
>NZ_JAZGJN010000040.1:0-567 GCF_038085095.1 Photorhabdus sp. P32
CCCCACCTTTACCCCCATTCCCCCCATTCCCTCCATTTCCGCCATCTCCTCCCCTTCCTCCATGTCCAGCACTACATTTGTTTGTTGCAGCGCCTCCATTGCCGCCATTCCCTCCATTACCCCCGTTACCGCCATATCCGCCATTTCCCCCCTTACCACCTATCGATGCCGCATTGACGACTCCAGTAAAAAGTTCAACATCAACAATGACATCATTTGCACTTCCAGCCCTTTTGCCATCCATCCCTTGCGCTCCAGAAGAACCGCCAGTTGCATCAGTACCCGGTGTGGATGCGACAGAGCAACCGTGTTTATAATCTGAACCAATACTGCCATTGCTGCCATTAATCCCATTACTTCCCGGTTCGCCCTCAAAACCATCGGCTCCATCAGTGCCTATACTGACAATGCTCTGCTTTTTATCATTGCCATTCCCTACAACCGTGTTCGCTTCAATCTTGCCATTAGTGCGGTAAATAATTTGACCGCCCGGTTCAATGATTATCTGGTCATACACCAAGACAACCGGTTCGCCATAATCATCTTTATCTTCAACAATCAATGGCG
>NZ_JAZGJN010000041.1:0-572 GCF_038085095.1 Photorhabdus sp. P32
AATCACAACCATAATATGAGATATTCTTATTTAATCACCAAGATAATATTTTACTGCCAACAAGCAGATAAAAAATTCAATCAGAAATATAAAAATACCATTTTACTTATTTTTCGCCAATTAATATTAAAAAAGATTATTATTTGTTGACAAATAGTATTAATTCGAATGCCTTATTTAATAATAACCAAGAAAAAACCATACATCAGACATTTATAATCACCTTTTCCTAAAGTTCAGTGTATGCTCAGTTATTAAAAAGTAAAAACCCTGAAGATTAAACATCAGGGTTTTTATTCAAAATTAATCCCAATTCACTATTTATCCCAATGAACGTTATTTTACAGACAGTTTGAATACTGCCCAAATTTAAAATGGAAAATAAAATAATTTAATGGGATAGGCTTTTAATACCTTCAACATAAATAATAACGAATAATATTTTCTATAGGAATTTTCACTCCGATCATTCCTAATTTTTACCATCCTTTATCATTCCCAAGTTCCACTACCTATTCCGCCTCCCTTATCTCCACCTTCCTTGCCACCACCACCTCCTTTATCTCCGCCTT
>NZ_JAZGJN010000042.1:0-583 GCF_038085095.1 Photorhabdus sp. P32
TTTGGAGTTTATATTATGATTATTAAGAAAGATATTTTGCTACATGAAGATCTGATTGTAGATGATGAGCTTAAAGTGGGTAAGGTAGAGAAGGTCAATATTGATATTCTGTCACCCAGTTCAGTTATCGTTAGTCTGAATATTTTAGGCGTGGTTGATGATTTTCATCTATTGCTAGTTGATGATAAAGATAAAGACAAGATTGTGCTGCTCTATCTTTCTCTGTTACGTGTTCTTCATGAAAAATTAGATGTAAAAGTAAAAGTCGCAAAAAGTAATCTTACTAAGATGAAATATATAGTAGGTGTTGAAATTTAAGAGGTATTTATTAAATTTCTAAATGAGTGCGTGAGATAAAAGATTTCTTAGAATAACTGGGTTTGATTTAAGTAATATAATCAGTTATCAAATGTCGTATTATTACCGATTGAAATTAAATGTAATATTTCTTTGTGTAATGAAACTGGTTTTATTCAAATCCTAAATGTATTTTTATTAAATACAATTAACTACAGGCAGAATGGTAATATTACTGTTCTGCCTTTGTTTATATTGGATTGAATTATTATATAATCAAAAAAAC
>NZ_JAZGJN010000043.1:0-587 GCF_038085095.1 Photorhabdus sp. P32
CGATGCACGGCGACCCAGTTGGTCATTCAGGGGAATATCGTCACGTGAACTCGCCACCTTTAATGTCAGGCTAAAAAGCTGTGATAGCTCTTCCTGCAAGGTAAATTGCGATACCTGAAAAGTTGTCTGGGATAGTGCGCCAATTCGGCAGGTGAAAACTAATCCATCCATATTTGAAACCTTACACAATTGAACCATGATCCTGAAACGAGGATAACGCCAGAGGGTCATTACATGCCGCTCTCTTAAATAGCGCCGGCCTGTTCCGCAGTAAAAAAATGACAGCGTAAAACAGCCATCATTTAATACGTGGCGTTAGCGAGAACAATAGACCGCGTCCAACTGAGTAGGATGGAGTGGAGACAAATAACAGAGAATTTCGCTCTCTCAATGTTATGACCACAAGATCACGATATTTATCATACGAACACAAAAAAACGTGATAAATATCACACAAAATGGCGAATTAATCGCGATCAATAATAGGGAATGAATAAAAATCGCCGTCAATTTTCACCCGATGCGGAGGAAATATAACACCCCAAAACATCAAGATATTAATTCGATATATTTGGCTGGCGATAAAT
>NZ_JAZGJN010000044.1:0-590 GCF_038085095.1 Photorhabdus sp. P32
AAGTTGGAAGATCTGGGTGATAAGATCCTGATTAAACATCTATATATGGAACGGCGAATGACACCGCTGAATATCTATATGGAACAGGTAGATGAACAAAAGCTGAAAGATGCTATCGAGGAGTATGGCAATGCGATTAAACAGCTTGCTGCTGCGAATATTTTCCCGGGAGATATGCTGTTTAAGAATTTTGGTGTGACACGACATGGCCGGGTTGTGTTCTACGATTATGATGAAATCTGTTATATGACAGAAGTTAACTTCCGAGATATCCCACCGCCGCGTTACCCAGAAGATGAACTTGCCAGTGAACCGTGGTATAGCGTGGCGCCAAATGATGTTTTTCCTGAGGAATTCCGACACTTTCTTTGCGCTGACAGTCGTATTCGCTGTTATTTTGAAGAGATGCATAGTGATTTATTTAAAGCAGGCTACTGGCGAGCGTTGCAAGAACGAATTAAAAATGGTCATGTGGAAGATGTATTTGCGTATCGACGCAAGCAGCGATTTAGCCAACGCACTGAGATAGAAACTTACTTTATTACCAAAGTTTCAGCCTGATTTTATTGGGAATTGTCGATTGCTGTTAG
>NZ_JAZGJN010000045.1:0-599 GCF_038085095.1 Photorhabdus sp. P32
TTGTACTGCCGTACAGGCAGCTTAGAAAATGACTCTTATAAAAAAATCCTAGACCAAGATACCGTAATCCCTAACGTAAGCGGTGTAATACTTGAACGATCGGGGGTTTGTGGGGAGGGAGAGTGTTGTGCGGTCGTGGGGGGGGGGGGGGAGGTGGGGGGGTGGGGGGGGGGGCGCGGGGGGGGGGGTGGGGGTGGGGGTGGGTGGGGGGGGGGTAACGGGTTGTAGAAATACAGTAAGAGAAAAAACAAAAAAAAAAAAAAAAAAAAAAAAAAAAAAAAAACAAAAAAAAAAAAACAAAAAAAAAAAAAAAAAAAAAAAAAAAAAAAAAAAAAAAAAAAAAACAAACAAAAAAAAAAAAAAAAAAAAACAAAAACAAAAAACAAAAAACAAACAACAAAAAAAAAAAACAAAAAAACAAAAAACACAAAAAAAACACCAAAAAAAAAAAAAAAAAAAATAAAAAAAAAAAAAAAAAAAAAAAAAAAAAAAAAAAAAAAAAAAAAAAAAAAAAAAAAAAAAAAAAAAAAAAAAAAAAAAAAAAAAAAAAAAAAAAAAAAAAAAAAAAAAAAAAAAAAAAAAAAAAAAAAAAAAAAAAA
>NZ_JAZGJN010000046.1:0-600 GCF_038085095.1 Photorhabdus sp. P32
ATTAACTATTTAAATATCAATTCAGTGAACTTAAAAATTATTATAAAATCATTATTAATGATTTTATAAAGTGACTATTGGAATAGGGCACAAAAATAAGAAAAATATGTATTGCCAGATAATAACTTTATCTATCCTATAAAATTTTCTCTTGAGAAAATTAAATTGGATTTATTGTAAAAATAGAAATATCAATTGAGAATGATTTTATTTAAAAAAAGAGTTAATATAACAACTGAATTACTTATAGGTTATTATGATTTGATTTTATTCGTTTCACAATTATCTTTGGCATTGGATTTTATTATTTTCAATAACCGATTTAATATTGCTATATATGAATCGCTCTTATTTATATTGAGAGAACTATTTACCCTATTGCGTAATCGGGAGCGCCAGACCAACAGTATACAAATAACGACTTGACACTTAGAAGGGCGCATCCAAGGAAGTCTGTTACGCCTTTTCTCCTTTTTTACCATATTTAGGATCGTTGCAGATCATTCCGTTTACGGTTGGCCGTTTCTGATTACTAGTAGTTACATGCAATTTTAGCCATTCGAGCCATTTTATACGGTAGGTGATGTATGGAAATTATTC
>NZ_JAZGJN010000047.1:0-602 GCF_038085095.1 Photorhabdus sp. P32
TAAGTTTAAATTTATACATTTAGAATAACTTCATATATTAATTATCCATCTGGCCAAGTTACAAAGTCTCTACTGCTATCACTACAGGTTGTGTCACTAATATTGCTAATAGTCAGAATTTTTCTCCTGGCTAACGACCAGATTAGCCATAGTGAAAACATCGTTCTTCTTCTGGCAAAAAATATAAGCACTTCAACAACAGGCGGACCAGAAAAATAATTCCCATGAAAATTAATTAGATAGGTATTTATTCTCTTTACAGAAAGCAATTAGATGCAATATTTAAATTACGCAATTTAAAATATTAATGTAAANNGTATTATTAGGAAATACAAATAAAAATAATAATCATGATTGTACTTTTCAAAAATCACAACAAGATAGAAACCTATAGATATTATTGAATAATGAAATTATGAATTTGATTTAAATTTTCCTTCACACAATTTGCCGTTGATATATATCCGCCCGCTCTTTCCTGGCTTCCCTAGCTCCCCTGACTTGCCACTATTCCCCTTTTTACCAGGGCTTCCAGAACAATCTAAGTTTCTAATTCTATCCTCAATATTACACCACGCAGAACCGCCATCACCGCCTTTCCC
>NZ_JAZGJN010000048.1:0-605 GCF_038085095.1 Photorhabdus sp. P32
ATTGTGATCTTTGTCATTCCTTTTTGTCTAATTTAATATAGTCTGATAGTTAACAATTCTGTTCCTAAAAATGCGTTATTAAAGTAAGTTGAACAATGTGAAAATAAGGAGAATTAAATCTTTATTATTTCAACAAGAAAAGGTAACAAAGCTAATAATCACATATTAGTTGTTGGAATACCCAATTAATTATCATGGTATTTCATGCATTTTAGATAAAATACTTCATCTTTTTATAAGATAAAGACATAAGGATAACTCAATGCTAGCCGAACTTATTACATCGTATAGAAAATCAGCCGCAATCTACGCTTTTGTTGATACAGGCTTATCTATTCATTTTAAAAATGGAGCTTATGTAGATATAGATGAACTTTCCCGTCAGTGTGGTATTGATTATTCTCGGCTTGATCGATTATGCGATTTCTTAATTGAAGTTGGGATATTGGTTAATCACGGCCATAAAGTGAGTCTTTCTGAGGAGTGCAGTGGACTTGCTGATCCTGAAAGTATGGAGTCGTTAATTGTAAAATGGGAGCTGAGTCCAGATTGTTGGAATGCTTGGTCAATGTATTCAAGATCTTTACTTGAGAATGATGTTAGAG
>NZ_JAZGJN010000049.1:0-616 GCF_038085095.1 Photorhabdus sp. P32
TGAAAGATGACGGGTATATTTAAATGGGAGAGTATTATGGGATTACCAAATATCACTATTGCATTACAAGCTGATAATAATCTCTACCTGAGTCGAGTAGATCAGGCAGGAGTTCAGTATATTGAAGCTGTTAAATCTGCCATTGATATATACTCAAGATATAAATTAATACAACTTAGCACCAATACGATAGCACTTCTTGCTGATAATAGTCGTTATTTGAGCCGGGTTAGTCGAGTCGGTGGTGATTATATTGAAGCAGCGAAATCAAGTATTGATGTTTATTCTACGTTTACAGTAGAGGATGTCGGATGTAATGTGATAGCTCTACGTGCAGATAACGGGAAATATTTAAGTCGGGTCACTCTGAATGGTATTGATTATATTAAGCCGGATAAAATTAATTTAGATGCGTATTGCCACTTTAAAGTGACCACACTGATTGCATAAATTATAATCTTTGCTTAAATATTTTTATGGTGGCCAGGTAAAACTGGCCACTATTATTTTATCTTATTTTTGGATAATAATATTCGTCATTTAATATACCATGTAAAAACCAATGAATTATTTTAATATAATTATCTAATAACGGGTAATTGTTGTTATTTATAAT
>NZ_JAZGJN010000050.1:0-618 GCF_038085095.1 Photorhabdus sp. P32
ACGCTGATCGTAATGGAACGATATTCCCAATTGAATTCTCGGACTGCGTTAACCAATCTTTCCCCAATTTCTATCGATTTTTTTTCGCAAGTATTTGGTAAGGCGGCTACAAATTCTTCTCCTCCGAAACGCCCCAATAAGTCGTTTGATCGCAAGGTATTCTCAAGAAGTTTAGCAAGACAGACCAATACTCTATCTCCGGCGAGATGACCAAATTGATCGTTGTAAGTCTTAAAATGATCCACGTCTATCATAAGAAGTGAAAGGAAACTTTTCTCTTGTTGCATAAATCTGAGAAGACTATGAAGGTCATTCGTAAATGCTCTGCGATTTTTCAACTTGGTCAAAGGATCGGTTGTTGCTTGTTCGAACAATAAGTCGTTAGCTTCCTTCAATTCAGTTGCAAGCTGACTGATTTGCCGATTTGCTTCGATGGTTTCTGTAATGTCTCGTCCGGTTACGTAGACTAGGCCCGCTTCAAGATCCGGATATCCGGTCCAAGCGAAATGTTTATACGTTCCATCTGCACATCGGATTCGGTTTTGAATTGAGGATCTCGGAACTCCTCCGTCTAGTTCTTCAAATTCTTTGGCGCTTCCTAAATCCTCCGGATGTAAC
>NZ_JAZGJN010000051.1:0-627 GCF_038085095.1 Photorhabdus sp. P32
TTAATGACTTTATGTCATTTGACTTATCGGAGGAGATTGCTGAACTCCCTTTGGGAGAGGATAAGCAATTTACCATTATCCTAGAATTTGACTGTAACATTCCCATAGAGGATATTACACCCGCATTTATCCCCCACTGCGTACCGGTTATCAACCTGGCTCCCACAAAAACAAAACCGATTGCATTTGAAAAGGGCAAATCGCGTTATGTATTAGAATCAGATGAAATCTTTAGTATTGACAAAGTTAAACTCCAATCTGAACCAGAGGAAACATCCGACGGATCTGACCACTGCGTTCCTCTTATCGATAGCGCGCAACTGGCAGCCTGCCATTTTGCCGAACCCAGTGACAACATATTACTTTTTAACTATATACGGGAACAATCGCCATTTGGTGGAAGCCAAATTAATCTTACGTTTCATGATCATCAGGCAAAACCCATAACAGAGCACCACTATCGCGACTTTTACTGCCAATATCACCGATTTCATGCGCAAGCACGGACATTGGGCATCGGGGAAATTTGTATACCAAGCGAGCAGATACCCAGCCATATTCAGGCCAGAAATATCGTGCCGGCGTCAAAAGATTTTCCTGCCGTGGTAAACAGTCATCAACATTGGC
>NZ_JAZGJN010000052.1:0-627 GCF_038085095.1 Photorhabdus sp. P32
GCCAATGTTGATGACTGTTTACTACGGCAGGAAAATCTTTTGACGCCGGCACGATATTTCTGGCCTGAATATGGCTGGGTATCTGCTCGCTTGGTATACAAATTTCCCCGATGCCCAATGTCCGTGCTTGCGCATGAAATCGGTGATATTGGCAGTAAAAGTCGCGATAGTGATGCTCTGTTATGGGTTTTGCCTGATGATCATGAAACGTAAGATTAATTTGGCTTCCACCAAATGGCGATTGTTCCCGTATATAGTTAAAAAGCAATATCTTGTCACTGGGTTCGGCAAAATGGCAGGCTGCCAGTTGCGCGCTATCGATAAGAGGAACGCAGTGGTCAGATCCGTCGGATGTTTCCTCTGGTTCAGATTGGAGTTTAACTTTGTCAATACTAAAGATTTCATCTGCTTCTAATACATAAAGCGATTTGCCCTTTTCAAATGCAATCGGTTTTGTTTTTGTCGGAACCAGGTTGATAACCGGTACGCAGTGGGGGATAAATGCGGGTGTAATATCCTCTATGGGAATGTTACAGTCAAATTCTAGGATAATGGTAAATTGCTTATCCTCTCCCAAAGGAAGTTCAGTGATTTCCTCCGATAAATCAAATGACATAAAGTCATTAA
>NZ_JAZGJN010000053.1:0-629 GCF_038085095.1 Photorhabdus sp. P32
TTTATTGGGTATATACCCAATGGATTTCAAGATGCATCGCAACGGCAAGGGAGAGAATCCCCGGGAGCATAGCGAACTATGTGACCGGGGTGAGCGAGTGCAACCAACAAAGAGGCAACTTGAAAGATGACGGGTATATCGTGATTTTCAGAAAAACTACGACATTGGTAGAGAGAAATGGCTAATTCATTTCTGTTAATAAGATTCGTTTTTATTTAAGAGTTGAGATTTAAACATGAGTAAATGTAACAAGATATTATTATTTTCCTAAAATTTAAATTGTTTATTTAGCTAATGTTTTTATATATAAAAATGCTGTCAGTATAATTTGAGATAATATCATTATCCATTGATGGTGGAATTGCATCATACCGACAGCGATAGACTATGTAATCATGTCCTTTATGACTAAAAATAGTTATTAAGATAGTAAAAATTTTTCGGGTACATAGCGTTTAAAATTATTGATGAGACAATATTCTTCCAATTGTTGACTGGAGCCGACACCTATCTTGTGATATATATTAATCATATGGGATTCAACTGTACGATAAGCAATATTTAATATTTTTCCAATCTGTTTCCTGGTGTATTTTTGTAAAAAGAAGAAAATAATATCCCATTCACGC
>NZ_JAZGJN010000054.1:0-643 GCF_038085095.1 Photorhabdus sp. P32
TCATTTCTAGTGATATAATAAAGATATTATTCTCCTTATTTTACAAATTATTAACTTACCTTGATTATGTATTTTAGAGATTCAAATTGTTCCTTATCAGACTATATTAAATATAATAGAAAAAAATGATGAAGATTACAATTAACTCTTCTTAGGGATTTTTAAAAAAATGATTTAATCTATTTATTTCTACTTAAATAATTTTCACCCCCAGAGAATAAATTTGATCTCCATTTTAACACCTATATATTTTATTAATATAAAACAAGCATGATGCCAAATATCTTGACACCATGCTTATTACATATTCTTTCGAGAAGCAATATCCATATAATTATCTTTACGTTATTTTATTCCCAATTGAACAATTGAAGATAATTCATCAATATCCTTAACATCTTGAATAACCAATCCTGCTTGATTAGCCAAACGTTCTAATTCCGTTAAATAACGCTCTTTTCCTGAAAATAGTACATCCATTAACATGTCTAAATATATCACCGCTTTAGATTGTGGTTTTTTCATATAACTTATCAATAAAATCTTTGAATCATTATCCATTGCCTTACGGCAATTTTCTAAAATTAATACTGCTTTATCATCAGGCCAATCGTGGATAATATTCTTTAAAATATATAAATCA
>NZ_JAZGJN010000055.1:0-645 GCF_038085095.1 Photorhabdus sp. P32
CCCTAGAAAGTATGTAGAAAAGGTTCTAACTTTTTTTGTTAGAACATTTTAGTATTTTTTAGTAACAAATGCTACTTTTAAATTTCTGATCCAAACAGCTTTATGTAAATCGGTATGAGATATCCAATTACCTGATTCATGAGAACAGACAAATTTATTATAAATGGGATGCCAAATAATAAGAGAGTGTTGCAAAACTAAAATAAATATGCAATGTTATGAATCAGAAAAACTAGCTGGATATGCAGTAGATAGCGATTTTTCCCATACCAACGTGGCTGTTCCAGCCCTTTATCTTTGAGATTGCTAAATTGCTGTTCAATTTTCCCACGTTCTTTCAACAACTGTTTCCCGAAGGTTGTAGTTACAAAATGTGATAACACACGGCGGTGTGAACTTTTAATTTGTTCGCCATTTCGTGAATTAATGGGATTTACCGGGAAGATATCACACGTACCTGCAATTTTATAAATGGATTGGCTATCATAAGCGGCATCTGCTATAGAAAACAAAACATGTTGGTCTTCTATGTCTTGAAGTAGTACAGGAGCCATCTTGCTATCGTGTATGTTTGCTGTTGTAAACGCGTAAGATAACACAACACCTTCTGGTGTTGAACAAACATGAGCCTTGTATCCTTTATAC
>NZ_JAZGJN010000056.1:0-651 GCF_038085095.1 Photorhabdus sp. P32
GTACGCAAAGCGGTCAGATGGTCCGGCGTGGTCATTATGGGTGCATTGGCTCTATACGTCGCATACTCGATCTTCGCGTCTTAAGGAATGACGGCTTCGGGTCGGAAGCAGACGGTGCCGGCCTTTGTTGGTGGCGTTACATCGTTGTTAGGTCATGGGCGCAGCGAGTCGCAGCTATTTCGATATCCCTACAGGTCGATTGCAGCTGTTCGGGGGAATTTGTCGCAGCGATTAGCAAAATCTGGTGCGCGCAGCCCGGTGACGCAGTACCTTCCGTCGCATCTGTTTCAGAAAGTCACAGCTACCCTCTCGTATATGGATTGGCGTCTCGAACGTAAGCAAATGACGCTGTTCCAACGAGCGCACAGCAACTGGCCACCCTTCACGGGTAGCTTTTCTCGATCCTCACGAATAGCTCACGCAATTGGCGATATAGAAAAGCATGGCTACCTCGCCCTGCTGGATCGGATACGAATATGTGATGTTCGCTTCATGGCCCTTGCTGGTGCTGGTGGCGCCACCCTTGACGCCCAGGTCGAGCTGCCCGGCGGCGCCGCGCCAGCTGGCTGCCAGTCCTAGTGGGCGACGAGCGGGAGAGGCGTAACGCGGGTGCCTTCACCGGCGTAGACCGAATCCGGGACGGCAGCACCG
>NZ_JAZGJN010000057.1:0-654 GCF_038085095.1 Photorhabdus sp. P32
GCCATCACCGCCTTTCCCTCCCCCGCCCCCTTTACCGCCAGCCCCCGGTAAACCTGGCGTTGACCAATAACTAATGTTTGGATTACCGTCAGAATAGTTACACTCTATCTCCCCCCCATCTCCACCACGTCCTCCATTCCCGCCAGTCCCGCCATCCCCTCCATCTGCTCCATTCCCTCCATTCGCAGAACGATACAGTGAGATCGTAGTGACATGACTTTGACCACTACAATAACCCCCATCGCCACCCTTTCCTCCACATCCACCGTCACCACCACGACCGCCAGTTCCCCCATCCCCCCCATCAGACTTCAAATATACCGTCCCACCCAACTGAGCAGCTGTGACAGTTAATTTATCCGCCTCTCCACCAGTTTCTCCATTCGATCCTTTCGTTCCCGTAGAACCTTTCGTTCCATCGGTGCCCGGTGTAGGGGGCTTTACACATTTATGTTTATCCTCACTGCCAGGTGAACCATCAACGCCGTTAGCTCCGCAATTTCCAGTTGCGCCAGGAGCGCCCGTTTCTCCATCGATTCCTCTTTTGACAAAGTGCATTGGAATGCCTCCAACCCCTTGAATGACATTCGCTTCAATCCGACCATTGGTGTAGCAAATCACTTTGCCTTCCGGTTCAATGGTTATCTGGTCGTA
>NZ_JAZGJN010000058.1:0-657 GCF_038085095.1 Photorhabdus sp. P32
TATATATAAAAATATATTATAGTCACATTAAGAATTTTAAACCACTTTCAAGAAAATATAAGTGATTATTTAATATTTTAATATGAAATTTTTATGTTTTATTCTTTAAAAAGAAATTAACTAAAATATTGAACTATATGAAGCGGTACCTAATAAATATATGAGTAATTTCACCATATAAACTATGATTTATACCAGTAGCTGTTTCAACCTGAATAGTTAATCATTAATCCAAAAGATAGTTAGAGAATAACAAATTCCAAATAATTAAATTTAACGTATAAAGAGGAGCTATAATGAGTAATACTATTTTATCTGGCAATACTGTTACAGCTGACGTTACCTTTGTTATTGATGTTGAGAAAATCCGTCAATCCGTTATGCAAGGACATCCTGCAATATCTATGGACCCCCTCCATCCAACAACAATCAACTCTGGAGTATATATAGCCACTTATACTCCAAAGGATGGACTGAAAGTTACTTCCTCATCTGGCGCCAATATATCTGTTCCCATTAGTTCAAATATTAGATGGAGGGCGACAACTGTATCTAATAATTTCGACTACTCTATTGTATTATATAAATTCCAGAAGCTAAGCTCAGGCCACGATATCATATCTATCCCATCACAGATATGGTCACAGCGCCAATCAG
>NZ_JAZGJN010000059.1:0-680 GCF_038085095.1 Photorhabdus sp. P32
CTAACGCTAATAGTAACATACGCGCACATTTAAAGCCCTATATATTTATTAACGCCCGTTCTAACCGACTGATAATCAAACTTCCCCCATTACGCATGATTTCAATATTAGCTACTACGGAAATAGAAGCTTGTACTCTGCTAGCAGGCTTTCCTTTGGTATTTGCCTCATGCAAACCACTGGGGGAACTGAACCATGTTTAATACTAATAATATTAAGAGTACTGAAGATATTGAAAACTACTGTGATATCTTCTATTCCGACATGGCGAGTGTTGTATCAGTACTGGATACGGCGGATATGAGTGAACAAGATATTGAACTACTGGAAGAAGCCTGCGAAGCTAACAGTGCTGGGCTCTGCCACGGGTTACATTTTTTGGGAGATACTCTTGTCACTTTTGCCGCTAATGACGTGGTGGAATTCACCCCAGAAAGTCTTTGTCAGTTAGGTCATTGTCTGGTTGCTATCAGCTCACTATTGCCGATGTTGTTTACTCTGTATCAGAAAGCCAATAAAGAAACTCAGCTACGCAACCTTTAACTCTGAAATAGCCTAAACGCTCATTATGCTAATCGCTTCCACTTGTAATCCCATGATCTACAAGTGGATGCCATCCACGTACATCTTATATTGCTTTAGAATCATCCCCGATATAGTCCGTAACTGCACGGAATTGG
>NZ_JAZGJN010000060.1:0-715 GCF_038085095.1 Photorhabdus sp. P32
GTGAGCGAGTGCAGCCAACAAAGAGGCAACTTGAAAGATGACGGGTATATATTCAAGTGGCTTACATTATTAATTACTGAATGGTAATTAAATCTGGCCTTGCTGGTTAGCTCTTTTCTGTTTTGTCGTTATTTTTGAAAAATACGACCATAATTATGGTTTTCTATTTGTATTTCCTAATAATACCTGATGAGATAAATATAAAATTAAAAGTTTTAATTAGTACATATTGAAAGGTAGTGATATATCACAGAAATATTTTCTTTAATTAATGAAAAAATGGGGAGCGTATATTAATATTTTAGATTGTGCAATTTAAATATGATATTCAATCACTTTTCTGTAAAGTGAATATACCTAATAGATTTCGAGTTGCAGCCAACAAAGAGGCAACTTGAAAGATGACGGGTATAAACTTAAAAAAACTCGGGAGAATTACCGTGAATAAAAGAAAAACTGTTGCTGAAACTTTGGCGATATTACGTCAGGATTATAATCTGATTGGTGTAGAACGGCAGCCAAAGCAACTTAAGACCTCGGATTTTGACGGCAAGGTAATATTCTCTAACGATCCGGAGACAGCTACTGTGCCGCCTGCGTTTTTTACGGTACAAACCATACAAGAGTTAAAGGCGCTTGGAGGTATACCAGACAGTGAGTATGGCTCTGGTAAAATGGAGCCCCATCATCCGTTACCTGAACCGTTTTCTGCTGA
>NZ_JAZGJN010000061.1:0-720 GCF_038085095.1 Photorhabdus sp. P32
CTGGCCCTGCTCATCATATAAAGGCAGCCAGGTGCGTTGCAGCGGGTCGGTCATGCCGGTCAGTTGCAGGCTGTCAGCATCATAGCTGTATTGCCACACGGCGCCGGCGGCGTCGGTCAGTGAGGTGACCCGGCCGGTATCCGCCAGCCAGGTCAGCGTCAGGGTTTCCCCCATAGGTAATATCTGTCTGACCAGATTGCCCCAGCGATCATATTCATAGCGGGTCACACTGCCGCACGGGGTGTGGATTTCCGTGACCTGCTGTTGCTCGTTGTAATGCCAGGCGGTGGTATGCCCCTGCGGGGTGGTGGAACGGGTCATGCCGGGCGCATAGTCCAGGCGGACCGGATAGAAGCCGCCGGCGCCGGTGCTGTCAGTACAGCGTCCTTCACTGTCGTAGCGGTAATCCACCCAGGTCTGGTCGCCGTCGGACCAGCGGCTTATCAGGCCCTGTGCGTTATATTCATAGTACAGGTGGAAATGCTGGGTGCTGTCCGCTTCCGCCAGCCGGCCATCATCGTGGTAGTGATAACGGGCCATCACTTCCTGTAATCCTTCATCGGTGCGGAGAATCGCTGTCAGTTGCCCGTTCAGGTTGTAACGCAGCGTCAGCATCGGTCCGTCACTGTGGATAACCTGCGTCAGCTGATGGTGTTCGTTATAAATAAAGCGCAGCCGGTTGTCATACACATCCCGGTGTTCCGTCAGCAGCCAGCGCTG
>NZ_JAZGJN010000062.1:0-724 GCF_038085095.1 Photorhabdus sp. P32
CCTTCAATGTGCGCCTGAGCATGAAGGCCTGGAACTGGCTCAACTTCACCGAGGGAGAGTTCGAGCCTGACGCGGAGAAGAGTGAGCAATGGAACCGCGGCGCGTACTTGGTGCAGGGGCTAGGGCATTGCGGCAGTTGCCACACGCCGAAGAACCTTATCGGCGGAGACAGGCGCGATGGCACACTCAAAGGCGGGGAGCTGCAGGGCTGGATGGCGCCGAATATCTCCAACACGGCGCATGTCGGCCTGGCCGAGTGGACCGAGGACGACATCGTGCAATACCTCAAGACCGGCGCCAACCGCTACGACATAGCCTCGGGGCCGATGGCCGAGGCGGTGGAGAAATCCACCCAGTACTGGCGCGATGCGGACCTGAAGGCCGTCGCGGTTTATCTCAAGAGCCTGGACCACGAGCACGAGAAGCCCGAGCCGCTGGGCGCTAACGATCCGATCATGACAGCCGGACGTAGTCTCTATGAGGATCGCTGCTCGGCTTGCCATACACCGGACGGAGAAGGCATTCCGACGCTGTTTCCCAAGCTGGCCAATGCCCCGCTTGTCAATGCGCGCGATGCGGTATCGATGATTCGCGTGGTACTTGCCGGCAATCGCGCCGGCACAACGGACGCGGCACCCACCGGGCCGGCCATGCCGTCGTTCGCATGGAATCTCTCGGATGAGAACATCGCCGACGTGCTTACCTATGTGCGCAACAGCTGGGG
>NZ_JAZGJN010000063.1:0-742 GCF_038085095.1 Photorhabdus sp. P32
CGGGATGCCGATCAGCGCGTAGCCGAGAGACAGGATGATGGCGCCGATCACCATCGAGCGGCGCGTGCCGAGCACCTTGTCGCCGATCCAGCCGCCGATCGCCGGCGCGACGTAGATCAGCGCGGCGGCTGCGCCCCACACCAGCGTGGCGCGGGTGTCGTCGAACCCCAGGCGCTGCACCATGAAGTAGACGATCAGCGCCTGCATGCCGTAGTAGCCGAAGCGCTCCCACAATTCGATCAGCGCGATCGTGGCGAATGAGCGGGTCTGGCTGACCGGGCGCCCGAGTGTCGTGTCCATACAAGTCCTCTGCGACTGCGCCCCGGCCAGGCCGGCGCGCAAAATCCGAGGATTCTATGCCATCTGGATGAAGCTTGCAGATCGGGTGGCATGCGCGCTGCTGCCACGTGGCCGACACGAGGGACCAGCCAGGCAGCGACCGGTCTTCAGGTTTCATGTAGGGCGAGGCTGTTGGGCGCGGTCGAAATCTGTCATGCTTCGGCTGCAGCCGCACAACCTGACATAACGACAACCACGCCATGACAACAGCCACGATCGCCCGCCTTGCCCTGTGCATCACCGCACTCCCACTGGCCACCAGCATGTTCGCGTTCGCGCAGAACGCCGAGCGCCAGTTCAAGAGCGTCACGCAGAACGGCAACACGCTCGAGATCGCGACGGCCGACGGGCGCTACCTGATCAAGCCGTATTCGAGCGCGATCGTCGAGACCACCTTCATTCC
>NZ_JAZGJN010000064.1:0-755 GCF_038085095.1 Photorhabdus sp. P32
AACTAATACGAATAATGATTCTGGGGACGAAATGAATGATTGGCAATGTGATTTGGTTCGGTATGGCATGCGGCGACCATTCCTGTAGGAACAAGCGATTTGGGCGGTGTGGCTATATCGTCAAGGACGCCGCATCGACGTCCGCTCTGCAGGGCCCGGCAAAAAGTTTCAGACGACGCTGTACTGGCTGGCCTTTCGTGTCGTCGAAACGATGACGGGTGTCAGCCTGCCGAAATCTGCCACCATTGGTCCAGGTCTGCGGATCTGGCACTTCGGCAGTATTTTTATTCATCCCGATACGAAGATCGGCGCAAATTGTACGCTGCGCCAAGGGGTCACGATTGGTAACCGCCATGTCGATGGTCTCGTGCCTGTTCTTGGTGATGACGTAGAGATCGGCGCGTACGCGCAAATATTGGGTGGCGTCAAAATTGGCAATAACTGCCGCATCGGTGCCATGTCAGTCGTCCTGACGGATATGCCGGATGGCAGTACTGCAGTGGGCGCACCCGCGCGCTTGATTTTCCAGCCTCAGGTGGACGTCCCGGCAAAGCAAGCCATTGCGGCTTGATCGCGCAGGGTCAGGTCCAAGCATTCTTCCTGAAGTCCAGCGGGCAATCGTCACGTGTCGCGGGCATAAAAAAAACAGCACCGGGATCAGATGAAGATCTGATCCCGGTGCTGTTGTTCTCTACAGCTTTCGCCGTAACTACTTGAATCTATTGGTCGGGGCGAGAGGATTCGAACCTCCGACC
>NZ_JAZGJN010000065.1:0-755 GCF_038085095.1 Photorhabdus sp. P32
TTTATATTCCCTTTCAAAATAATCAAACATATCTTGAAGATTTGTGCTTACAACGGGCCAAACTTTCATCTTTCCTGCATAGATACGTTTTAATTGTATAGTGACCGTTAAAAAAACACCTAACATTCCGAAGCTGGAAATAGCAGCAAAAAACAGTTCCTGATTTTTTTTACGAGAACAAATATGAACCTTACCGTCCGGAGTCATAAACGTAAATTCTAGAACGTGATCACCAATCGGACCCACGGCAAAATTGTTCTTTCCGTGAATGTTCATAGATAAGGCTCCGCCTAATGTAGGAAACATGGTTCCGCTTACGACAGGGGGCCAATAACCTTTTTCGATTCCAAATTCCCAAAGTTGTTTGATCGTAACTCCGGATTCCGCTTTGATAATTCCGTTTTTAGAATCGAATTCCAAAATTCTATTATACTTAGAAATATCAATCACCGTACCTTTCGTATTGGTGGCTGCGTCCCCGTAACTACAGCCTCCTCCCCGAAAAGTCAATTTAAGCCCTTTTTGATCCGCATAAGAAAATATATTTTTAAAATCTTCTTCCTTTTCTGGAAAAAGAACCGGCGAAATAGAATGATGATTCATTCCCCAAGCTTCTACTTTGGTAGGTTCCGGAAGTTGAATTTCAATCGGAACTTTTTTTATATTCTTAACTTTCAAAGTCTTTGCAGAAGTTTTCTTTTTAGGAGAAGTTTTGGCCTTGGATGAAATTGCCATAGTATTACCCTTTAATAATC
>NZ_JAZGJN010000066.1:0-756 GCF_038085095.1 Photorhabdus sp. P32
GCCCGAACACGACCCGGTGCTGGAGAACCTGACCCCGGCCAGCCTGGCCTATGTGATCTATACGTCCGGGTCGACCGGCCAACCAAAAGGCGTCATGGTCGAGCATGGCAATGTGGCGCGCCTGTTCGATGCAACCAGCGCCTCGTTCAACTTCGGCAGCAGCGATTGCTGGACGCTGTTCCACTCCATTGCCTTCGACTTCACCGTTTGGGAACTGTGGGGCGCACTGGCCCACGGCGGCAAGCTGGTGGTGGTGCCGGCCCACGTGGCGCGCTCGCCGGGGGACTTTTATGCGCTGCTGTGCCGCGAAGGGGTGACGGTGCTGAACCAGACCCCGTCGGCCTTCCGCCAGCTGATCCAGGCGCAGGACGACCAGCCGCACCGCCTGCACACCATCGTGTTCGGTGGCGAAGCGCTCGACCTGCGCGCACTGGCGCCGTGGATCGAACGCAACGATCCGCAGACCACGCGCCTGGTCAATATGTACGGCATCACCGAAATCACGGTGCACGCCACGTATCGCGAGATCACCCGCGCCGACATCGTCGCCGGTCGCGGCAGCGTGATCGGGGCGTCCCTGCCGGACTTGCAGATGTACCTGCTCGACAGCGACCTGCAGCCGGTACCGGTTGGCGTCACGGGCGAACTGTACATCGGCGGCGCCGGCGTGGCGCGCGGTTATCTGAACCGCGCCGAACTGACGCACGAGCGCTTTATTGCCAACCCGTTCGACAGTGCAGCAGGTGCGCGCCTGTA
>NZ_JAZGJN010000067.1:0-766 GCF_038085095.1 Photorhabdus sp. P32
GGGTCAGCGTGGTTTTCCGGCCGTCCGGCGCAATAAATCCGGCGGGCTGGCCCTGCTCATCATATAAAGGCAGCCAGGTGCGTTGCAGCGGGTCGGTCATGCCGGTCAGTTGCAGGCTGTCAGCATCATAGCTGTATTGCCACACGGCGCCGGCGGCGTCGGTCAGTGAGGTGACCCGGCCGGTATCTGCCAGCCAGGTCAGCGTCAGGGTTTCCCCCATAGGTAATATCTGTCTGACCAGATTGCCCCAGCGGTCATATTCATAGCGGGTCACACTGCCGCACGGGGTGTGGATTTCTGTTATTAACTGCTGGTCGTTGTAATGCCAGGCGGTGGTATGCCCCTGCGGGGTGGTGGAACGGGTCATGCCGGGCGCATAGTCCAGGCGGACCGGATAGAAGCCGCCGGCGCCGATGCTGTCAGTACAGCGTCCTTCACTGTCGTAGCGGTAATCCACCCAGGTCTGGTCGCCGTCAGACCAGCGGCTTATCAGGCCCTGTGCGTTATATTCATAGTACAGGTGGAAATGCTGGGTGCTGTCTGCTTCCGCCAGCCGGCCATCATCGTGGTAGTGATAACGGGCCATCACTTCCTGTAACCCTTCATCGGTGCGGAGAATCGCTGTCAGTTGCCCGTTCAGGTTGTAACGCAGCGTCAGTACCGGTCCGTCGCTGTGGATAACCTGCGTCAGCTGATGGTGTTCGTTATAAATAAAGCGCAGCCGGTTGTCATACACATCCCGGAGTTCCGTCAGCAGCCAGCGCTG
>NZ_JAZGJN010000068.1:0-795 GCF_038085095.1 Photorhabdus sp. P32
CGAATAGAATACATGAGTTATTATGTCATAATTGATTATTATATTGGTGATTATTTCTAATCAGCGTGAAAATGCACATTTTAGATTATTAACTTTTAGCGTCTCAACTATCACTGCTGAGTTCTCCTCAATAATAAAACGAGAAAGTTTATACTGGCAGTCTGCATGAGAATGGCATTTTGCTGCCATCAGAAGAGTTTAACCCTGTTTTTAATGCCTTTAATCTTGTGAAGAAAATCCGTTTTTTATCTATCAGTGTAGTTTTAAAATCAGGAAAAAAGAACAAGCACATTATGTTTTTAACATTATTCACTTTTTCCCTTTTACTTATATTTCTCTTTTTCGGCGATAGTAAACGCCTTTTTATCGGTAATGATTCAACTGAGAGTTAAGAAAACCAGCATTTTATTAATACCCGTTTTTAAAATATATAGCGTGATTAAAAAAAGCTTTTTCACTTTCACATTTAATATATCTATCGGTGATACTATTCTTAGCTTATTTTACATTTAATTAATATGCCACGATTATTTAAAGATAAGAATAAAGAGGAATTAAAGATTTTATATAATAAGGTAGGTTTAACTCAATAAGTAAAATAATATTATTCATACAGTCTGATATTCAAGTGATTTATTTCCATCATTTTACGAAGCAGACCATCAAAATAATGTAATAAAAAATGGGGTAAAACAGGTTAATTTAGCAGGATTTAAGCCCTGAAAAAAGCGTGATTATTCGAAAACATATTTTTACATCATCAGGTCATTTACTGGCTGATTTATAAAGATAAAA
>NZ_JAZGJN010000069.1:0-836 GCF_038085095.1 Photorhabdus sp. P32
CAGCGTAATGTTTTCCTTTTACTTTTTCACTAATTCTTGCTAAAAGCTGCCCTTCTCCCCCTCCAACATCTAATATTCTATTATGCTGATTAAAATTATAAATACCAAGTAACTTCTCAACGATTAAATTTGAGACTCTTGTCATTAAAGCATCAAAATTTGATTTGAGAAAATTGTTACCATCCGAATATTCGAAGAATGGTTTGCCATGTGCCATTTCAAACGCGGATTTACCATCATCTTCAAATAAGGATTTTCCATACATTAACCAAGCATCACAGTAATATGAGCAAATTTCAAGCTTTATCATGAATGTCTCAAAACTTTCAGGATCGGCAAACACCTGGCACTCATCAGAAAGCCTAAATTTGTTATTGCTATTAATCAATACCCCCATTTCAACTAAGAAATCACATAATCGACTAAACCGAGCATAATTAACACCAGATTTACGGGAAAGCTCGCTTATATCGACATACATTCCATCTTTAAAGTGAGTAGATAATCCGGTATCAACAAAAGCATGAATTGCAGCTGATCTTCTATTTGATGCAATCAGTTCAGTTAGCATTGAGCCATCCTTTATATCTGTATATTATGAAGAAATTAAATATTTTATCAAAAACCCAAGAAATACCATGATGATAGATTGGATATCCTGACAACCCATTTGAACTAAAATGTAATTATTAGCTTCGTTATCTTTTCATACAAAGATTCAATTCATCTTACTTCCGAATTTTTGAAAGTAAATTGTTAACTATCAATTTGATAAAAAAAAATGACAAAGATCACAATTAACTATTCTCATAACCCTTAAAAGTTAAATATAAGAA
>NZ_JAZGJN010000070.1:0-843 GCF_038085095.1 Photorhabdus sp. P32
GGATGGGCAAAATAAATTTCAGTTTCTAATTTTTTACTTATGGTTTCATGATCTGCGAACTCCAAACCGTTATCGAAGGTGATGGTTTTAACTCTTTGTTTTAACGGATATAATACTTTCACCGCCGCTTTCGTCACTTCTGATGCCCGCTTGCTATCCAGTTTAACAATAATTGTATACAGCGTTTTACGGTCAACCAGGGTTAATAAGGCACTTTTTTTATCTTTCCCCATTATCGTATCACCTTCCCAGTCGCCGATACGCTCTTTTTTATCAACGATTTCCGGGCGCTTATCAATACTGACCCGATTTTTAATTTTGCCTCTTTTTTCATAGCAACCATAGCGTTTACGATAAGGTTTTTTGGCAATTCGTAGATGTTGCCATAAATCACCCCCTTCTATTTTATCTTGATAAATCAGCCTGTAAATCGTCTCATGATGCAAAAATATCCCTTTATGTTGCTTCAAATAATCAGCCACCTGTTCAGGACTTAAATCTTTCCAAATTAACCGTTTTATCCATTTTTTTACTTCCGGCGTTATTTTCACGGCTTTCTTAGCAAAATGACGACGAGCCAATCCCTTTAAATGAGCCTGTTCGGGGCAGTATGTCTGGACTTCTTGATTTCTCTTCAATTCTCTGCTGATGGTCGATGGGCTTCTCTTAAGTGACTCAGCAATGAAACGCTGTGAAAAACCCGCTTTTTTTAAACTGGAAATCTGGTATCTTTCTGTCTCGGTCAGTTGTGTATAGGCCATAGTGCATTTTCCTGTGGCGGGAAAGATGCCTACTATAGCAACTGACCGCCTTTCTGAAAAATTGCACTTATTAGTCGAATCC
>NZ_JAZGJN010000071.1:0-845 GCF_038085095.1 Photorhabdus sp. P32
GACACAGCCAGTTCGCGATCTGGTCTTCGAAATCCTGTGGATTGGCCTTCGGGAACAGGTCGCGGTTCAGGTTGCGGTCGCCATTGCGCGTGACCTGCTGATACGCCAGCGGATTGACGATCGGGACGAACGTCAGGCTGCCGGCAGCAATGTGCAGCGCGCCGCTGTCGATCTCGTCCATCACGCGCCGGATGGCTTTGGTGCCGCACACCTCGTTGCCGTGGGTCGCGCCCATGATGATGACGCGCGGGCCCGGCTGCAGGCCGGTGTAGTTGATCGATTTGAACTGGAACTGGCGTGGCGAAGTCATGAAGTCGGGCCGGGAAAGGAAATGTGGCGATATTCTAGCGGGAAACCCTGGCCTGACAACAGGTTTGTGCAAGCGCAAGCAACGGGGAAATTCGGGGCACGCCCGCACGGCGCGCGAGTCTGACAGGCTGACTACCCGAGCGACGCGCGGGGTCGCACCAGGAGCCGCCATGTTCCGTGTCTTTTTCATGCTTGCTGTTCTTTGCGGGTTGGCCGGTTGCGCCGCAACGGCTGGCACGTTCTTCAATCGCCCCGTGGTCGAAGACGACATCGGCGAAGTCGTGCGAACGGTGTCGCTATCAGCCGACAGGCGCACGGTCATTGTTGCTGCACCAGCGCATCCGCAACCGCGTTTCTGCGCCGAGCCGCCCCCGGACACGGCAACGAGTATCAAGGCGAGCATCGACGCCTCCGTCACGCTACCAGGCAAAAGTGCGACGCTCAAGGATGACTTCGGCACCGCCGTCACCGTCCTGGCATCGCGCAATGCACCGCTCGATGCGTTTCGCACGGGCATGTTCGCGCTGTGTCAGTTC
>NZ_JAZGJN010000072.1:0-853 GCF_038085095.1 Photorhabdus sp. P32
ATGTGGTTGGCAATAGTAATACATTGGCTGCAACTCAGAAACTTGTCTCCGATATAAATGATAGAATTAATCAGATTCCAAATATGTCGTCTTTCACTGCAAATTTAACTCAGAATGGCTGGCAAAAATTACCGTCAGGTTTAATTGAAATGTGGGGAATGGGTAATGCTTCTTATGGTGGATATTTGAATAATTTTCCAATACCGTTTCCAAATAAATGTCTTAATGTCACATTAACTCATTTTGGTTATGGCCCTCAGTCAGCAGGCATATTTTCAGTAATCGTAGAAAATCAACAGCAGTTCAAATGTTATAGAGGCATAAATGACAGCCAACCTTATGTTCTGACATATTTTAGAGCAGTAGGATATTAATTTAATAAAATCAAACCACTACAATTACTTCATTAAAATTAGCGGAAAATTATAAACAATAAAACCCATGTATTCAGTATATTAGATATGGAATTATTTTTACAATAATTCCATATATTATTTATAAAAATTATCACTTAACTTTAGGAGTATAATATGAACCAATAAAAACATAAAGAAAGTTAGAGTTTGAAGACTAGGTTTGTACCCGATTATATTACCACTAAGTTAATACTGGATATATCCTCTATACTTATGGAACATAATATAAAACAAATATAATAACCTAACCAAAAGACAAAATTATAATACTTTCGTAGCTAATATTTTTACACCATGTATTTTAACAATACTTATGAAAGATATTTAAAATTTCCTAAAATAATTTCCTAAAATAAATAAGATAAAATAATTTCCAGACGTGAAATATAAACATCTTGAATATACTTTCGATAACAATATGTTAAACGATTTATTGT
>NZ_JAZGJN010000073.1:0-860 GCF_038085095.1 Photorhabdus sp. P32
TCATGGATTCATCCCGCCAGTTGTCAGGGATAGCCAGCGTGCCTTCATTCATCTGATATGGTGTGTTTTTCATGTGTTTTCCGTTGTTGATTGAAATAAGTTGATAGTCAGTACCGGTCAGTTCACATTGACCTGTTTGCCATTGATAGTGATAGTGGCGCCCTGGATGCTGATATTGCCGGCATTATCGATGGTGATGCTGCCCCCGGCAGTGGCAATTTCGATCCCCCCGGCCTGGGAATGTATCTGGATGTTATTTTTTACGTTCAGCAGGCTGTCTTTTTCGACGGTGATTTGACGCAGGCCGTTGATGGCGCTGACTTCATTTCCCGTCACCTCTTTATGACGGTCGTTTCTGACCGACAGCATCTGATTATGGCCGATGCTTTCGGTGTGGTCGTTCATGACCCGGGTTTCACGGTTATTGAGTACCACGGTGTTCATGTCGCGCTGGGCGTGCAGCGCCAGCTCTTCGCTGCCTTTGGCGTCCTCGAAGCGCAGTTCGTTGTAGCCTTCCCCTTTATGGGTTTTGGAGCGGAAGGCCATCTGGGTTTTGCTGCCCGGCAGGGCGCCCGGCGGGAGATTGCCGGCATGGTAGGTGCGGCCGGTGACTATCGGCTGGTCCGGGTCGCCGTTAAGAAAGTCCACCACCACTTCCTGCCCGATACGCGGTATCGCCAGCATGCCCCAGCCCTGACCGGCCCAGGGCTGGGTGACCCGTATCCAGCAGGAACTGTTGTCGTTGCTCCGGCCGTAGCGGTCCCAGAGCTGTCTCTTATACACATCTGTGAAAAGGGGGGGGGGGGGGGGGGGGGGGGGGGGGGGGGGGGGGGGGGGGGGGGGGGGGGGGGGGGGGGGGG
>NZ_JAZGJN010000074.1:0-880 GCF_038085095.1 Photorhabdus sp. P32
CTTTAATACAATTTAATGATATTTATTATTTTATCAAGGTGCATAAAATGAAAAATGATTTTTTAATTATATCCAATATGTTTAAATCAATCAGCAATATAAAGCTGCCAGAATGCCTGAAAAATCATGATCTATCCCAAGAAATTGTAGCTTCTTGGGATGAGTTTAGTGAATCATTATATCGCTGGCCATCAACATTGGAAGATTATGAACATGTATATCATTTCGATGAACAAGATATTGATAGAATTATTAAAAATATACACAAAGCAACAACCTATTTAGGTTCGCTTAGCAGCGGATATTTAGGGCATGGTTATGTCGCCAGAGTCAGTCATTCATTGAAAGAAATTGAATCAGATTTTAGTAAGCTGAATAATTTCATCTCAAAATTGCCACAACTCTTTGAAATATCTCAAATTGATTTTGAACGCAAGAAAAACTTCGCAGAAAAAACACATATAAAAGTCCAACAATTACTAAAGAATATTGCCGATGGAGAAGATAAAAAGCAAATACACAAACTCTCTTTATTGATGGAAGAGATCATTTTAAACACATCAGATGTTTCATTTAGTCTGAGAAATATAAATAATTCAGTCAATAGACTTAATGGACAAATCAAAACAATTAATAATCTTTATAATGACTTAGTCGAAAACTTTAATGAAGAGAATAAAAAAGATATTTTCACAAGAAATTATAGGCAATGCATGGTCTATTTTAGTGACTTCACAAATAAATTCAATTTATTTTCCTATGATTACAAATCATTTAACAAGAATAATATATTAATTATCTTATAACCAATATAAGATAATTTTTTGCAACTATCAATATTCTCTATTATTTATTCCGTATAATATAACCAGTTGTGAAA
>NZ_JAZGJN010000075.1:0-883 GCF_038085095.1 Photorhabdus sp. P32
TAAGAGCTTGTCCCAAAACCTACTTGTACCTATTAGCGAACGAGCTATAAATGACATATGAAATCAGAGTTAGGTCATTTAGATATCCCTGAAGAGATTTGGAAACGTCTTCGTCCGTTATTGCCAAAGATTAAAACAAACCCACTGAAAGGAGGTCGTCCCCGACTGGATGATCGAGTGGCAATGGCAGCGATATTTTACAGGGTTCGGACAGGAATCCAATGGAGATATATTCCTCCGATGTTCGGCTCAAAATCAACGTTACATAGAAGATTCCAGGAATGGGTAGCCGCAGGAGTTTTTGATAAAATTGAAAAAGAAGCATTAAAACTTTATGAGCGCACTGTTAAAATTAGAACTAAAAGAATGGCAGCAGATGGTAGCTTTGCAAGAGCTCCCAAAGGGGGGCCTTCACGGGTCCAAATCCGACGGATCGCGGCAAAAGAGGCATTAAAAGGCATATTCTCGTCGATCGGCGTGGAGCACCTGTAGCTTTTGTAATCGCCCCAGCCGGAACTCATGATTCTAAACTATTATTTCCTAATTTAAGAAACTTTAGAATATTGAGAAATTCTAAAGTTTTGAAACCGGAGATTCTTTCATTAGATAAGGCTTATGCTAACAATGCAATTAAAGACAAATTAAAAAAGAGGAATATTCGGTATCGAATTCCAAATAAAAAGAATGCAAAAAACCCTGAATGGATTGCTCCGCTAAATCCTTTTAGATGGACGGTCGAACGTACTTTTGCTTGGTTCAATGCATTTAGAGCTGTAAAAACTTGTTGGGAATTCAAACTCAAAAATTATACAGCATTATTCCAGATCGCATTTGCTATCATTTTATTTAGAATGTCCTGTAAATAGGTTTTGGGACAAGCTCT
>NZ_JAZGJN010000076.1:0-890 GCF_038085095.1 Photorhabdus sp. P32
AACCTCTGCGAGTCCCTCCCGATCACTCCATCTACTGTAGCGCATCCGTTAGTCTGGTCTTCGTCCTGAGTCGTCATGGATCTATCCCCGCTTTTACTTATTTTCCACCAATCTATAGGTATTCCATTTTTGAAAAATTGGTCATATTTGGCTTTGGCTTCAAGAAATAAGCATTGTGCAGGTTTCCAACCATCGAAATTTGTATCCATACATAACCAAGTCTCAATTATGTTTAATTCAGGGTTGTATATCGTCCCGGCAATTTTTGTTTGATAAGCAATAGTTATTTCTGAATACGATGTGGTCTTTTCCCAAACCATCGTAACGTTGCCAATTGCCGGACATTTCTCACATTCGGTACGGGACGAAGCAATTGTTTTTGTATCCGCTTTTGCCTTGTCTTGTTCACCTTCTTTATTTTTGGTGCTTTCCATCACACCAACGGCGGCTAATCCTGTTGCACAAGCAGCCAGTGTCCATTCAGCCGCAGCTAAAAGAGCGGGAGCCGCTGGCGCAAGAAGTGGTAATGGCATAGCAATTTCTCCTTTTCAATAAATTACCCATGACCCGCGAATAGTCGCGATATTTTTCTCGTCTCTCCATTTTACCGGATTAATGTATTAGCCCGGTGAAATGGAGAAGACAGGTGCAGTGCGCCAATATTGCCTAAAATAGGCCAAAGTGATTGTCGTCTCATTAAGAGAGAAAATCTTTCTGGCTGGCAATCAGTTTTGCGCCACAGACTGTTTGCATACCTTCCAATGCAATAGGTTTTCCCTGATGCTTTAAGTCGTTGTTACCTTCCACAATAGGGAAAACCCCTTTGCATTTAGGGCAGCTTACTAAATCACCTTTAGCGGCAACAGGTACGCCTTGATACAGGTAATTAT
>NZ_JAZGJN010000077.1:0-897 GCF_038085095.1 Photorhabdus sp. P32
CGGTCCCACCTGACCCCATGCCGAACTCAGCAGTGAAACGCCGTAGCGCCGATGGTAGTGTGGGGTCTCCCCATGTGAGAGTAGGGAACTGCCAGGCTTTAAATACAGTGGAAACCCTCAGCGAGAGCTGGGGGTTTTTGCGTTTTTAGGGTAGGTATTATTTATTTACTTATTCCCTTTAAGAAACAGATAACGGGTTTATCAGTCTTAAATAATTAAAATATATTGTAATGATAGAGCAGGTATATAATTTAAATAGCTTTTTGAACTGATGAATTAGAATAACCAAAAATTTTCAATTCTTTTTTATATTTGTTTTTTAGGAAAATTTTGGATCAGGGTTTTGTCCGCTCTTATAACCTGTAATGAGACTGTAATTTAAATTGTGTAATTGTCTGTTTTCCCTATCACCATACTTATTATTAGCATTTGATTCAAATTAGCTTGTTGTTATAAGAAAATCGCATATTTCAGTATTGAAGATAAATCTTATAACTCAATATTAACAATAAGAATATTTTATTATTTAATCTTGTTGCTTTCTTAGGGTGTATTGCTTTTAATATTTATAGCGTGTAATTTGACTTCTTCTAATCTTGTCTTTTTGTCTTGAACTTCCTGATTTTTACCGAAAATATCATTGATTTTTAATGTATTTCATCTCGTTATTAAGTGAAATTTTCTTTATTATTTTTTCATATAACAAATGAAGCTTAAATTATTTTATGTTATAAATATTAAAAATTTATTAACTATTATCATGTTGAACATTGTTGTAAAACCAGAAATGAAATAATTTCAGCTTACTTGTAAAGCCTCGACATTCTGTTAATACTTAGTTAGATTTAGCTGTCTGGAAGTCTAAACGTGTAAATGGATAAAAGATCGAGGTCATAG
>NZ_JAZGJN010000078.1:0-906 GCF_038085095.1 Photorhabdus sp. P32
ATTCACATGCAGTAGTTTAGATGTAGATGCAGATCACGAATATGCAAGTATCCGGTTAAAGAAAAAAGATGGATATTATATCCAGATGGCAACGAACCCTGACGGACAAGATCCACTGACTATCTATTACAGAGATAAAAGTGGCAATACCATTTATTACGCAAACTTACAGAAGAAGTCTGGAACATTAGCAATGACTGACGATGTTAGTTCTGTAAATATTCCAGTCGGTGCCCCCATCTTGCATTCGTCAAGATACACTCCGAAAGGGTATCTTTATTGTAATGGTCAGACATTTGATAAATCTCGATATCCACAATTAGCAGCGGCTTATCCAGACGGTAAAGTACCTGATTTGCGTGGTAAATTTGATACACTTAATTACATAGTAAGAGCAGTATGCAGCATAATGACTGAGCAAAAATACTCTTTAGAGCATGAAACAGCCGTGTTGGATAAAGACGGATTAGCAATTCAAGCAGGCTGGATAAAAATTTATCACACTAATCAAATTACACGAGAATTCACAAACTCTGATATTGAGTACGTCATGCTCGGTATCGGTCTGTCAGCGGGTGCTTATCCTGATGCGCCAGAGCTTCCTGATTCTGATGATATGGCTGTTTGTCGCAGTGAAGACGGTAAGCATTGGGAAATAGTACCTGACTATCGCGGAAAAATTGTTTACAACAAGCAAACTCGTGCACAGCAAGAAATTACTGAATTGGGTGAGCTGCCAGAAACTCTGACCTTCAAGAAGCCTGACACCGATTATGACAAATGGGATGGTGAAGAATGGGTAGTTGATAAAGACCTTCTCAAATCCCATCAGATTGCAGAAGCAAAACAGAGGCAAGTAGAACTGTTACGACAAGCAAATGAAACACTTTCATTGCTGCAAGACTC
>NZ_JAZGJN010000079.1:0-906 GCF_038085095.1 Photorhabdus sp. P32
CGTGCGCAGACACTACCAGACCTCCCTGGCCGCGCCCCACCCCGACACCCCGGAAGCCACCCAGGATGTGCCGCTCAGTGAGTTCGAGCGGTTCTTCCGCCCCGGCGGCACGCTGGATGCCTTCTATCAGCAGAACCTGAAACCGTTTGTGGAAAACAACCTGACCCACAGCGCCGACGGCAAACAACTTATCCGCCCGGATGTGCTGGCGCAACTGAAACTGGCCGACCGTATCCGCGACACCTTCTTCACGCCGCAAAACGGTCTGGGGACCCAGTTTGCCATTGAGCCCCTCAGCCTGACCGGCAATAAACGCCGCAGCCTGCTCAATCTTGACGGCCAGCTGCTCGATTATGCCCACGGCCGCAGCAGCATTGCGCACCTCATCTGGCCCAACTCGATGCGGGCCGGGGTGGAAAGCCAGCTCACGCTGATACCGGACGCCAGCGGCAAATCCCCGCGCGTCATCCGCTTCACCGGCCCATGGGCCCAGCTGCGTCTGATTAACAGCGGCAAACTGACCAACGTGCGTCAGGATTCGTTTGACGTGCGGTTCACGGTGGACGGGGGCGACATGACCTACCGTATCTACGTGGACGAATCTGACAACCCGTTTGCCGGCGGCCTGTTCAGTCAGTTCAGACTGCCTGACACGCTGTATTAATGGCAAATTTTATTCATTGCAAAATAGCAACCCACCCTGTCCTCCGCGCCGGCGGAGGCAGGCTAAAGGATGAACGGCCATGCGTGAACACCCTGAAAACCTGATTATCCGTGCCGGCGGCAACCCGATGCATCTGCCGGCGTTCACGGCAATACGCGAAGAAATCAACAAAATCAACCACCCGTCTCAGCCGGCAGTGAACTGGCAACTCATTGAATCGCTGGCCCTGACGCTGTTTCGCA
>NZ_JAZGJN010000080.1:0-909 GCF_038085095.1 Photorhabdus sp. P32
ATATGATTATATACCCGTGCTCATTGAAACTGCTTGATTTTCGCCCAAATGAGGTTCATGGTATCCGTCATGAAAATATTCATTACCGATGAACAAAAAGCCGAACTTGAACACCTCCATCACACTTGCCGTGATAAGCGGGAGTGTGATCGCATCAAAGCGGTCCTGCTGGCCTCTGAGGGCTGGAGTTCTGTCATGATCGCTCAGGCCCTGCGCCTGCATGAAATGACCGTTAATCGTCATATCAGCGATTACCTTAATCACCGCAAACTCAAGCCCGACAATGGCGGCTCTCAGAGCCACCTCAGCGAAACACAGACGCAGGAACTTATCGCTTATCTGACCGCGAATCTTCTGCCCACCACACAGGCGGTTATCCACCTTGTCAAAGAAGCGTGGAATATCAGTTACACCGTTCCCGGCATGAATAAATGGCTGCACCATAATGGATTCAGTTATAAAAAACCTTGTGGCGTCCCTCATAAATTCGACGCAGAAAAACAGCGACAATTTATTGAATATTATGAAAATCTTAAAGTTACAGCGAAAGACGAACCCATCCTTTTTCTTGACGCGGTTCACCCGACTCAAGGTACCAAACTCGGTTATGGCTGGATGCGAAAGGGCGAGAAAAAAACAGTCAAAACAACAGGAAGCCGGACTCGCCTGAATCTATTGGGCGCGCTCAACCTGAATGCCATTGGTCGTACCGTGTTCCAGGAATATCAAACCATCAATGACTACAATATTTGCTGTTTTTTCAATGAAATAAGAAAGTCTTATCCTGACTATCATCAAAAAATTCATCTTATTGTGGATGGGGCGGGTTACAACAAAGCTCATCTTGTGAAGGAGTGGGCTTATGTTAGCAATATTGAATTACATTACCTTCCTCCATACAGCCCAAAT
>NZ_JAZGJN010000081.1:0-922 GCF_038085095.1 Photorhabdus sp. P32
AACACCTATCAAGTGTCTTAAATTAACTAAAACTAATTATCTTATTTGTGAAATAAACAAGATAATTAATAATATTAACATAAAGATTAATGAGTATAATTTAAGATTATCAAACAGAGAGAATTATAAGAAAGAGCTGGAGGTTAAATTCTGGTCGATGCTAAAGAATGGCCTTGTTTCTTATTTCAATTCTTATAAGTTAGAAGTAATAGAATTGGAAAATAAGATAAAAAACTATAATGCAGAGTTAGATAGTATTATTAGTGATATTGATGAAAATAAAAAAATAATAGCTGATAATTTAGCCAGAGTAATTAACATTGATGCTTCAATTGAGAATATTAACAACACACTTCTTAAGATTGGTATTACTGGGTTTCATCTTGAGAAAGTTCATGAGAGTTCTGATTCATATAAATTAGTACGAGAAGATGGATTAGAGAATGATGTCTACAAGAGTCTTAGTGAAGGAGAAAAGACATTAATAGTTTTCCTTTATTTTATTGAGTATTGTAGTGGCTCAGTTCAGAAAGATAATTTTTCACAGAATGCGGATAAAATTATTGTAATAGATGATCCTATTTCTAGTCTTTCACACAATCATGTATATGATGTAGCATCTTTAATTCAACAAAGAATAATAGATGGTGGTTTTTCACAGATTTTTATTTTAACACATAGTTTATTCTTCTTTCACGAGTTAATTAAAATAAAAAGCCATAATTCAGAATGTCCTAAAAATTATAATTTATTTAGAGTGACTAAGAATGAGTATAGTATAATTTCCAAAATAAAATCCAATGAAATAAAAAATGATTATCAGTCATTTTGGCAAGCATTGAAGGATGCAAAGGCAGGAGTAACATCTCCTGTTATTGTACCTAATATGATGAGAAATATATTATACCCAATAAACTTCAAA
>NZ_JAZGJN010000082.1:0-928 GCF_038085095.1 Photorhabdus sp. P32
TATAAGAATTGAAATAAGAAACAAGGCCATTCTTTAGCATCGACCAGAATTTAACCTCCAGCTCTTTATTATAATTATCTCTGTTTGATAATCTTAAATAATACTCATTAATCTTTAAGTTAATATTATTAATTATATTGTTTATTTAACAAATCAGATAATTAGTTTTAGTTAATTTAAGACACTTGCTAGGTGTTGCTATCTTTTCCTTAATCAGATTAATATTATTATGAATTTCTTTTTTCAACTCAGAAATTAATTTATAAAAATTATCCTTATCAAGAAACCTCTCATCTAGATTAACCTGCTTTAATGTATTAAAAATATTATCACACTTAAATTGATATGAAGTAAGTTTTTCCTTTATTGAATTTATTTTTTTATCATATGTGTCATTGAATATTTTATTTATCTCTAATCCAAAATCGATTGGAATAATGTTCTGACAAAATGGACACTTATTATCACTAAGACTTAAATAATCCAATCCTTTCTTAACCCAATCAGAGTTATTTAAATTGGTTATGAGAGCTGAAAGATATGAATCGTTAGTACCTAATATTATCTCATTAAATATTTCATCAGTTTCAATTTTACATATATAATTATCAATTTCAGTGCAATAATTTAGTAAATTTACATCATTAGAGAATAATTCACTTACTTCTTTTTCTAAAGAATAACATGATATGTCTTGTTGTATACCCGTGCTCATTGAAACTGCTTGATTTTCGCCCAAATGAGGTTCATGGTATCCGTCATGAAAATATTCATTACCGATGAACAAAAAGCCGAACTTGAACACCTCCATCACACTTGCCGTGATAAGCGGGAGTGTGATCGCATCAAAGCGGTCCTGCTGGCCTCTGAGGGCGCGAGTACTGGAATGAACACGCAGACCCTCCGCCTCCAGGACAGACCCGTTGAT
>NZ_JAZGJN010000083.1:0-930 GCF_038085095.1 Photorhabdus sp. P32
TTACTATCCAGAATCAGTGGCAGAAAGGATACAGAAATACCTACAGAGGCAGGCACTTGTATTCCTGATGGTTTTATTACTGGCAGTCGTGATGAGAAAGAGAATATGACCTTTATCTATAAGCGAAATGAAAGTGATCATTTTACTTTCAGTGTTGAAATATTGAATGATCTTCAAGAGAAAGACCATCTGTTAGAGCGTTTGAGGGGAATGGAAGGTATATTTTTGGCCATGCATGCTAAGATAATAAGGAAAGAGAAACGGGAAATTAATGGTACTTATACGGAGGAAGTTTTAACGACTGCGCCGACAAAAAAAATTGATGAACCAGAAACCAAAATTCCCGGATATAAATTTATTTTAATTGCCAATGAAACAATCGGGGATTATAAGAACCCTTTTGTTAGAATTAATCTGAGAAATGACAGGTTATCTGCAACGCCGTACAGTGAAAATGAACTGATAACGTTTTGGGACGCGGTAACAAGTTCTTTTCGTAAAAGACCCGGCGCTTTTAAACGGCAATAACACATTTCAAATAAGACCCCTTATAGGGATATAAGGGTTAATAATCGAAGTGGAGAAAAGCGAGCAGATACGAGAACAGCGATTTTATGTTCTGCTATTAAAACAGTACAGGCGGTGAAAATTGAATAGGAAAACAACCTTACTGACTTTAGCGGTTATTTATACCTTATGGTGGCATATGCCGGTATTTTATTACCCGATTTTAACTGAAAAGGAAAAAAAAGTGACAACTGAAATGTTAGCGAATATGCAGCCTCGTTGTGTGGGCCGTTATTTGATAGATCTTCCTGCCGGATTTGAAAATGTTGCCAATCGAGGGATATTTATTGGTGATGCGCAAATAGAAACCGAGCGTTTACATCCACCTGCATTTGAACAGAGGATACAGTTAAGAGAGCAAGA
>NZ_JAZGJN010000084.1:0-938 GCF_038085095.1 Photorhabdus sp. P32
ATCCCAGACAACTTTTCAGGTATCGCAATTTACCTTGCAGGAAGAGCTATCACAGCTTTTTAGCCTGACATTAAAGGTGGCGAGTTCACGTGACGATATTCCCCTGAATGACCAACTGGGTCGCCGTGCATCCTTGACTATTACCCGTAATGACGTGGCCGAACGGACCATTAACGGTTTGATAGCCGGGGCTGAACAGGGTAATACCGACGGCCGTCGCACTTTTTATATTTTCACTATCCGCCCCGATATGTGGCTGATGACGCTGAATCAGGATAGCCGTATTTTCCATTGGCAGTCCGTACCTGAAATCTTAGCGAAATTGCTGAAAGAGCACCGTATTCTCTTTGTCCGCGATACGCTCTATAAACACTATACCGAACGGGAATACACCACGCAAAAACGTGAATCGGCCTATGATTTTTGGTGCAGGCTGGCGGCGGAAGAAGGCATAGTCTTCTGGTTTGAGGAAAAACAGATGTTGTTCTGTGATTGCCATCTGGGCATGCAGGCGGATATCCAGCTCACTTACAATACTCACCCTGAAACCGACGAGACCGATACCACAGCGTACCAGTGGAGTTATGGCGAATACCTGTGCCCGAATGGCACGGTTCAGAAAGACCATAATTTTCTGAACCCCAAATATGCGCTCGAGCATCAGAAGCAGGCCGACGACGATAGCGGGTACGATTCGGTGTTTGAAAGTTACGGGCGTTTCCAGCGGGATGCGGAAGGAGAATCTTTCACCCGACTGCGGCTGGAGCAGTTACAAAACTACAGCAAAGTCGGCACCGCCAAAACCCACTGCATCCGGCTTCGGCCGGGCAAAATTTTTACCCTGCAATCCCATCCAATCGCCGCCATGAACGCCCGCTGGCAGGTGATTTCGGTCACGCATCATGGGTGGCAACCTGTCGCGTCAGACGACGGGGGCG
>NZ_JAZGJN010000085.1:0-938 GCF_038085095.1 Photorhabdus sp. P32
TAATCTAAGACAATAAAAACCTCTCCGGTATATAGTGATTGAAATTATAAGTTCGGCAATACTCTTCCAGTTGTTGGCTAGAATTAATACCTATCTTATGGTATATCTGAGTCATATAAGATTCAACCGTGCGATAGGCTAGATTTAGTATCCGTCCAATCTGCTTTCTGGTATTTTTCTGTAAAAAGAGAAAAATGATATCCCATTCACGTTGAGTAAAAAGATCGGTTGGTGGTTGGAGCATAATTGAGGGAGGAAGTTTGTCGTGGTATTGATATAAATAGGTTAATGAGTGATTTTGTGCTTTCCAACCATGATATATGATTCCGATGCAATCTTCATCTTTATGGTAAAAAGGTAATTTTTCGAAAAAGTAAGACGACAGGATTTGCTCTCTACCAAATACATGGGTTTCGATTGAACATATTCTTTGCTGTTTTTCCATTACTTTTTTGTCATGATTAATAAATTCTTCCGCAAATTTGGCGCTATCCCAAGGAAGTTCATTTTCATAAAATCCCTCAAATTCAAATGCATTTGAAAAGTTCTGAAGAGATTTTAATGCCATATTGCCGTAGATAAAGCATGAGTTTTTATCTTTGATTCCCCAAGGATCATTGCTTGCGGCCAGTGTATTAATAATTTGAGATGATATAGTTATGTGATTACTCATATTATTATTCCTTTTTACTCAATTTGTGTTTAAGTTGTGATATGTTTGAATCATATTGTCAGTTTAATACTTTATTGCTAGCAATAACAGACTTTTTCATAAAATAATTATTATGGTTATTTTTATTACGAGAGTCGTTTAATTGTATATGTCATTGTGGATTTTATTTGAAGTGAACTTTCTTAATATAATTAACGACGTTTTTTATAATATATGAGGATGATTTATTAGTTAAAAATATCATAATATACCTGTGCTCATTGAA
>NZ_JAZGJN010000086.1:0-940 GCF_038085095.1 Photorhabdus sp. P32
TACATTAAGACACTGAAAAATCATAGTGATCGGGTTCTGCCTGATCGTCAGTCTGTCACGATGGATCAACCTTTCCTCAGTGCTTATTCCCGTTTACTGATCAAAACCTGCCATAAGCGCGGAGCATTTGCGATGGGGGGAATGGCTGCTTTTATCCCCAGTAAAGATATTGAACGCAATAACTGGGTATTAGATAAGGTCAGAGCGGATAAAGAGCTGGAAGCGCGTAATGGTCACGATGGTACATGGATTGCTCACCCAGGTCTTGCCGACACGGTAATGGAAGTTTTCGATAAGGTCTTGGCAGAACGGCAAAACCAGTTAGATATCTTCCGTGAAGAAGATGCGCCGATTACTGCGGCTCAATTACTGGAACCTTGCCCTGGCGATCGGACTGAAGAAGGTATGCGGGCCAATATCCGGGTAGCTGTTCAATATATTGAAGCGTGGATTTCAGGCAATGGATGCGTTCCTATCTATGGTTTGATGGAAGATGCTGCGACAGCCGAAATTTCCCGGACATCCATTTGGCAATGGATTCACCACGAAAAATCATTATCCAACGGTAAAAAAGTGACAAAAGGTTTGTTCANNGAGAGACACGTTTCAGTCAAGGGCGATTTAGCGATGCAGCCAAGTTGATGGAGCGCATTACAACTCAGGACGAGCTGATAGATTTCCTGACGTTGCCGGGATATCAATTACTTGATTAGAGCCCGCCTATTGGGGCTACTGAGAGAAGTTTAAGCAACGAATAATAACAAAACACCATATCCGATTAATTTAATAAAGATAGGAAGTAGAAGTTATGACAATCTCCAGAACTCAACAAATCGCTCAACTGGAACAAGAATGGAAAAGTGACCGTTGGAATGGAATTATCCGCCCGTACAGTGCGGAAGATGTTGTTAAATTGCGGGGTTCAGTTAATCCCGAACAT
>NZ_JAZGJN010000087.1:0-959 GCF_038085095.1 Photorhabdus sp. P32
AGGCGTTTCCGTTGGTGGACGTTAGTGTGCTCAGCGATGAAGAAATCCTGACACATAAAGGCGTTGCGCTGATGGAACTGGTGCAAAAACACATCCGCTGCCGGGATATGCTGGAATGGGTCCCCCAATTGGTGGAACTCTTGAATGCGGGGTATAATACAGTCGAGCAGCGCAATGTTGTGTTAAGCTATATTTTACTGAATGGACATACGCTGGATCTCTCCCAATTTGTCCATCAACTGATTGAACAATCTCCGGAGCATGAAACAATGTTGATGACTATTGCAGAACAGCTTGAACAAAAAGGGCTTGAGCGAGGTATTGAGCAAGGCCGAACAGAAGGTAGAGAGGAAGGTAGACAGGAAGGTAAAGAGGAAGGTAGAGAGGAAGGTAGACAGGAAGGTAGACAGGAAGGTAGAGAGGAAGGTAGACAGGAAGGTAGAGAGGAAGGTAGAGCTGAAAATAAACTGGAAACGGCTCGTGCCTTATTACGGCATGGCGTAAGTTTGGACATTATTGTCACCAGTACCGGACTGAGCCGGGATAAAATTGAAATGTTAAGGCATTAAATTAATCTCCTTTTTCGCTGCAAAATGCCGATATTCAAGATCGGCATTTTTGTTCTTATTCAAGGTGATGGCTATACAAGGGACTTTTACGTTTACCCGGCGAAGCTGAAACCGGTCAGACTAAAGCAACTATCTCCGGAGCATGAAACAATGTTGATGACTATTGCAGAACAGCTTGAACAAAAAGGGCTTGAGCGAGGTATTGAGCAAGGCCGAACAGAAGGTCGAGAGGAAGGTAGACAGGAAGGTCGAGCTGAAAATAAACTGGAAACGGCTCGTGCCTTATTACGGCATGGCGTAAGTTTGGACATTATTGTCACCAGTACCGGACTGAGCCGGGATAAAATTGAAATGTTAAAGCATTAAATTAATCTCCTTTTTCGCTGCAAA
>NZ_JAZGJN010000088.1:0-972 GCF_038085095.1 Photorhabdus sp. P32
GAAAGATGACGGGTATATATAATAGATATTAAGGATTACTTCGGTATGGGCAATTGTACATAAGAAATCGTAGCCTCTATTTTAGCTGGATTTTCTGATAACCACTGATTAAACTCATCCCCGATCTTATGACAATTTAACTCATCTTTTTTCAATGCGCCTATTCCACCAAGCCTATATGATTCTCCTCTCGATTCAACATCAATTTCGCAGTTATGTTTAGTTGTAAATTCATTATATAACCAGCCAGGTTCTACCGTACTAAATTCTATAACGAATTTTCTATCCTCTCTCATCGGGTAGCTCTTTGCGTAAGTGTACTCTGGAGAAATCCCGCAAAAGCGATTCGGCACGTTAACACAAGGAATTCTCTTAAACTTATTACTATCAAATAACTTATATTCCTCTATTTCCATTCTTCTATACCAGTACATCGCAATCTCTGCACGTTCATCCCTATTTTGGGATTTATTATTAGTTAAGATAATTCTATTTCCAGTATTAACCACATCCAATTCGCAATTTTTATACATAGACATCACTTTGGTCTCTTGTAGACCATAATTTTTTATTATATTCTCCACCGTTGGATCAATATCACATGCCATACTAAAGTGGCTCACAACTAATAAAGAAAAAATCAGAAAGACTTTTTTATTAAAACTCATATTTCTCTCCTTGCTTTATTGATGGCATTGATAACCTAAATAATAAAAATGTACTTAATTGCCGTTATTAATAAGTCCATTTATAATCTTCATCGACATATAATGATCTAACGCACAACGATACTATAAATAAAAATCAACAACAAAATATCCTGATAATATAAATTATATCATTTAATTAGTCTCTCTTGTTATTAGCTATATTAAATAAAGATAGATCGTTAAATCAAAAAACACAAGCCCCATAATAATTAAATTAAAAATAAAAACACAAAAAATGACAATTTCAATAATATATAAAATA
>NZ_JAZGJN010000089.1:0-976 GCF_038085095.1 Photorhabdus sp. P32
TAAATTCCCCTCTTAAATCAGGTAATCTACCGCTAGGATAAGCTTCCGCCAACTTCGGATATTGTAATTTATTAAAAGGTGAACCATTACAAATGAAATAACCGAAAGGTGGAGTGAGTAACGGCCAGGGAATAGGAGAACCCACAGGTATATTGATGCCGCGCACGATAAATTTCCCTCATTCGCGCAATAAATGAAGCGGTAATTGAGTTTCATCTATTGAAAAGTTTTTACATAACTAACCGTCATAGATATGACTGTAGTTTATCCAATTTACCCATTTTTCCTCTGAATCTGTAGCACGGTAACTAATTCCGCACAGTTAGGCGATATATTCTGCACTCATTAAAATGGGGTTAAGACCTCTATCATAATGCACAGTGCAGAATAAAATGCCTAATCAAATGAAAATGGTTGGAATGCATTCAGCTATGATTTTAGCTGAACTTGGACCTACCTCTGATGTAAAGCTATTTTAGCCTTATAAACTTCTATCTTGAGACTAAGCAGTTATTAAGAAGCACCGGCAAATTCGCCTAACCAAACGAGAAGAATGAGCGTATAGATAGGAAAAACGTGAAGCCATTTGCGGAATTCAGCATATAAGTTAGCAATACGCAACGCGTAAAAATCGTTAGTCAAACTAAGGGAGCCGAAGTTCCGGAAATTGGGGAAATCGCTATAGCTGAAAAGGCCGACCTTATGACCTCATAAACCAGCTACCCTTTCCAACTTGGAACGGAACCGTTTAGTTACATCTATCTGCGCAAAAAGAGCGCAGATAGTTCCAATTATCATGTTAGCCAAGTAAAACGTGTATAGGTACTGCATAACACGGAGTATAAAAAACAACTTTAGGGATATTAAACCCTAATTGTTCTACCACATAGTTAACTATGTGAATCCCCTTTAGCTACGCTATCTGATGAAACTAGCATAGATAGAAAGTTATCAGCATATCGAGGAATATTTTCTT
>NZ_JAZGJN010000090.1:0-977 GCF_038085095.1 Photorhabdus sp. P32
CTCATATAGATAATAATTAATATCGATCATCAATAAGCGAATTAATTAAAATTTAATAAAAAAACATTCCACATAATATTAATTTTTAATATATGTGAATTACGACACAATAATATCATTTAAATTTCCTCAAATACGACTATATTTAATTTGTGCTTGGTTGCATTTCTATTTACAAGCACGAACATTTAAAAAATTATTTTTAATTTCACTTTGATTGGGGTAAAAAATGAACATTGAAAATAAAGAGATGTTATATACTTTATCCAAAGAAGACCTCGCTACAGCACTAACTCCATATTATAAAGATTTTTATGATCAACTTTCCGACCATCAAAAAGAAAATATTAGTTTTGACATGGTTGTAAATGATGCTTACAAAAGATTGCATTTCAATAATTCAGCTCCAACTAACACTGATAGAATATTAAAACCAACAGAGTATGCAGGTGTATCTCAATGCGTTCTTGCAATTGGTACAGTTGTCGCTGGTGCTTTTAGTCTTGCATTCAAATTCATGGGCATACATGAATCTGAAAGGCATTCAGCCACGCAAGTATTATTGAAAAAATTAGGTCATGATGCTATACATGAATTACTTACTATAGTTAAAGACCTTAAAAACTCTCCTTCTATTATTGATAAATCAAAAAATACTTGGTCATTAATCTCTGAAGTTAAGAATGATATAGGTATTTCTGGAATAATTAACTCCTTAAAGGAGTCAATGCATTGGTACGACTGGGTTATTACTGGGATAACCGCCATAGCGCAATTAACTATATGGTTTGCTACAGATGGAGTTGCATTTATTGCAGAAATAGCACTGGAAGGTCCTGCTATAGCCACATTGGTACTTGATTCTGTAAACGCAGTTGATGTTTGTCTGTAAGACCTTTATCTGCAATCTAATCAAATTATCAAGGAACTTATTATTTATTATAAGTTCCTTTCAATATAAATATACCCGTCATCTT
>NZ_JAZGJN010000091.1:0-983 GCF_038085095.1 Photorhabdus sp. P32
CCCGTACCGAATGTGAGAAATGTCCGGCAATTGGCAACGTTACGATGGTTTGGGAAAAGACCACATCGTATTCAGAAATAACTATTGCTTATCAAACAAAAATTGCCGGGACGATATACAACCCTGAATTAAACATAATTGAGACTTGGTTATGTATGGATACAAATTTCGATGGTTGGAAATCTGCACAATGCTTATTTCTTGAGGCTAAGGCTCTGTATGATCAGTTTTTTGAAGATGAGTTACCCAAGTGGTTTTATGCTGAATTTAAGAAAAAACCGACAGATAAGACCGGGCTTGAAAGCATGATATGGCAAGCAGAAAGACAAAATAATGTATGTGCTTCATTAGAAAATATTCCTAAATCACATTGGCATTTTCTGCAACCAGTATCTTACAGATATTTTACCAAGGCTTTTGCTAAATTTATTAACATTAAAACATTTAATACACCTTAAATGTGGATATTTATTTTAAAATTAGGATTAAAAAGATGAACATAATACACGCTAGAATAGAAATGTTTTATGATTTAAAAGAAAAGATAACACCGGAATTAGCATTGGATGATACATACTACATCATGCAACAAATAAACAAGGTATCTAATAATTCAAGTAGATGGCATCTACCGGGATATGATATAGACGAAATAAAAGCAAATAATGTTTTTGATGAAAGTGGCATTACTGAATATGCCATAAATCAATTCAAAGAAAGTTATGATGAGAGCTTTAAATCTATCATAAAAACATTATTTGATATTCCAGGTGATGTAAAGTTAAAAAATAGAATTATGTATTCAAGCCGTGACTATGGTAATAGGCTAGGAAAAACGAATGTAAGCATTGATCTTAGTTTCGAAAAAGAAAAATTTAATTATTATAATTGTATTGATTTCGTAGCTTATTTAGTTAGAAACCATTACTCTCCAATAATCATGATAGACTCCAGAGGATATTCGCTAAAACAAAAACAAGTTT
>NZ_JAZGJN010000092.1:0-984 GCF_038085095.1 Photorhabdus sp. P32
CCATCTGAAATCTTCATGTCGATCGCACAGGCTTGCGTTGACAGCAATAGGTTAAAACACTGCATCATCATCATTGCCAATTTTTCTTCTGGGATTAACGGGCTATTCACTAATACGTCAGTGAGTTGCTGTAATAACTGTTCTCTATCTCTATCGTTCATACGGCTAATCCTATTAACAATTAAAAGCTCAGGTGTAGCACTATATTACATAAAAAATAGCCATGTCGACTATATAATAGCAAAAAATTTCAAGCCCGTTTTTTATATCACTATTTCTATCCTTAAAGAAAAAAATTCAACATTGAACTATTAATTTCTTTATATTTTAGTGTTAAGGTCGTACTTTCACCGCCTGGTCATACAGTCTCAGGTAATTCAATTAAAGAAGTTGTATGGTAATTACTTATGTCACACATAATTTATTTATCTTTAGATGGTAAGAAACAAGGTTTAATTTCTGCCGGTTGTTCAATGCTAGACTCCATAGGAAACCGATACCAAAAGGGGCACGAAGATCAAATACAGGTATTGAATTTAAATCACTCGATAACTCGCGAAAAAAATGTCGCTCATCATCCGATACAATTTATCAAGCCAATAGATAAATCATCCCCGCTGTTAGCAGCCGCAATATCTTCAAACGAACTACTGAATGCGATTTTCTTCTTTTACAGAACAAATCTCGCTGGACAATTAGAACTTTTCTATGAGGTCAAATTAATAGAAGCGAGTATTGTTGATATTTCTTGCGTCTACCCGAATTCAATAAATAATAATGAAATGATGCCTTACGAAAAAGTCTTTCTAAAATATAGATCTATATCCTGGAATCACATAACTGCCGGCACATCTGCCTATAGTATATGGGATGATAGAGTTTATTAAAAATAAACCAAGTTAAGTATATATAAATATATATGTTCAGACCGCTGATAAACCTCGTTTAAAATAGCGAGGTTTGTTCTTTTCATTGTGAAAAATA
>NZ_JAZGJN010000093.1:0-988 GCF_038085095.1 Photorhabdus sp. P32
CGCTGCAGGATCATGGTTCAATTGTGTAAGGTTTCAAATATGGATGGATTAGTTTTCACCTGCCGAATTGGCGCACTATCCCAGACAACTTTTCAGGTATCGCAATTTACCTTGCAGGAAGAGCTATCACAGCTTTATAGCCTGACATTAAAGGTGGCGAGTTCACGTGACGATATTCCCCTGAATGACCAACTGGGTCGCCGTGCATCCTTGACTATTACCCGTAATGGCGTGGCCGAACGGACCATTAACGGTTTGATAGCCGGCGCTGAACAGGGTAATACCGACGGCCGTCGCACTTTTTATATTTTCACTATCCGCCCCGATATGTGGCTGATGACGCTGAATCAGGATAGCCGTATTTTCCATTGGCAGTCCGTACCTGAAATCTTAGCGAAATTGCTGAAAGAGCACCGTATTCTCTTTGTCCGCGATACGCTCTATAAACACTATACCGAACGGGAATACACCACGCAAAAACGTGAATCGGCCTATGATTTTTGGTGTCGGCTGGCGGCGGAAGAGGGCATGGTCTTCTGGTTTGAGGAAAAACAGATGTTGTTCTGTGATTGCCATCTGGGCATGCAGGCGGATATCCAGCTCACTTACAATACTCACCCTGAAACCGACGAGACCGATACCACAGCGTACCAGTGGAGTTATGGCGAATACCTGTGCCCGAATGGTACGGTTCAGAAAGACCATAATTTTCTGAACCCCAAATATGCGCTCGAGCATCAGAAGCAAGCCGACGACGATAGCGGGTACGATTCGGTGTTTGAAAGTTACGGGCGTTTCCAGCGGGATGCGGAAGGAGAATCTTTCACCCGATTGCGGCTGGAGCAGTTACAAAACTACAGCAAAGTCGGCACCGCCAAAACCCACTGCATCCGGCTTCGGCCGGGCAAAATTTTTACCCTGCAATCCCATCCCATAGAATCCATGAACGCCCGCTGGCAGGTGATCTCGGTCACGCATCATGGGTGGC
>NZ_JAZGJN010000094.1:0-1030 GCF_038085095.1 Photorhabdus sp. P32
TGCCTGTATCGACCGGCAATCGCCTTTTCTGTACTGGATCCTAGGCAGCCACCCCCAATGCCTGCAAGACCGGCAGGCGCGTTGTTTCAAACGCATGCGCCTGGCTGCGCAGCATCTCGGTCTGGCGGGCATCGTCCAGCACCGGCTGGCCATCCTGCATGATGCGCTGGCCTTGCGCCTGCAGCGCGGCAGCCGCGAAATCGGCCAGCGCTTCGATGCTGGCCGCACCAACGCTGCGCGCCAGCAGAAACAGCTGATCAATGCGGCGCACCGGGAAGCCGCCGCCCGTCACCGGCGAGGCCAGGCAACCGACATCTTCGGCGTAGCGCGCCATGGCGCACAGGCGGGCGTTGAGCAGCAGTGCGCCGGCCCTGGCCGCGGCGATTGCCTCATCGGCCTGGGCCGGGTGCAGGTTGCCGGCGCCGGTCAGGAGCATGACCGCCTCGACGATCCGGGCCAGCGTGGCGCCGTGCGGGGCCAGCGTGACTTCGAGTTCGCCCAGGCTGTGCGGCCGGTGGTCGGCCAGCGCATCGAGGATCGGGCGGTACACGTCTTCGTGCAGGTTCGCTTCGCCCAGCGCGCCACCGACCTTGAGCTTGACCTTGGCGGCCGGCGTGGCCAGCACCACCCGCATGGCGCGCAGGCGCTCGGTGCGGTCGGCCGGCGCCAGCCGGCGCGCGCCGCGCACCCAGTAATCGCGCCGGAACAGGCGGTTGACGATGAAATCACGCGCCGACTCGCGAAACCCGGCGTCCGGGATCGCGGCCAGCAAATCCTGCTGCTGCGCGGTCAGGTTCAGCATCGGCACGTGGTCGATGAACTGGGCCGACGTGGCGTAGCTCAGCCGCGCCCCTTCCATCCAGGTGCGCATCTGTGCAAACGGCATCGGCTGCCAGTCGCGGTTGAAATATTCGTGCGCCAGATAGCGCCGGTCCTGACTGCGCAGGCGCTTCATGTGCTCGACCACCTGGGGATTGACCTTGCCGTACAGCGCCCCGCTTGCGATCAGCCCGTCGACAAAGTCGAGCGC
>NZ_JAZGJN010000095.1:0-1038 GCF_038085095.1 Photorhabdus sp. P32
GGCAGCAAATTGATAAGCACCTTACTACCGGAGAGAAAATCGCCCAACTGATCTTCACCGTGAAAACTAACTATATTATTAACCTGTTTTGGAGTACGGCTCCAACAACGCACAGTAAAGCCCAATTCAACTAACGTCTCTGCAACACCGCGCCCCAGAACACCGGCGCCCAACACGCCCACGACAAAATCTTTACGATCATGAGGTTCGAGTTGTTTCCACATCCTCTGCCCTTGTTGCAGCTTATATTCATCCATGCGCCGCAAATAATGTAAAACCATTGCTACCGCATACTCCTGCATTTGCAGCCCCATACCGGCATCTTCAAGCCGCATCAGTGGCACACCGGCGGGTAACATCCCAGGTCTTTGTTGCTCCTGCTTCAAAATGGCCTCTACTCCTGCTCCTAAAGTAAAAATCCCCTTCAAACCGGAGCGATTAGCCAACATCTCATAGGGAGGCGCCCAAACCATTGCATAATCCGCATGCTTATTATCGCCGCGTTTCCATTGACGGATATGGATATTGGGCAGTCGTTGCTGCATACCTTCAATCCACTGAGCAGCATCAAAAAAGGGGTGGTAAAAGATAATCTCCATGACTATTTATCCTCATCTTACATTTTCATACAAGGTTATCTGATGATTGAGAGTAGGTTGCAAGTCCCTTTGTTAATCATCATTACGAAAATTTTGAGAATGTTAAGTAGTTAACGAATTCATTTTTTTCTTACCGAAGGGCTTGTATCTGTTTATTTCAGTGGCATTAAGTGGGTATCAATTCATCGAATTGACTCTTATTTCGCTAAGCAATCAAAAAACCAAAGAAAAATATCAGAAGAGTGTTGACGCTTGTAACGGTTTTCCCTATAGTAGCGCCCCGTTGCAGCGACGATGTTAAACAAAGTTGCTGGAATGAAAAAAATGGTGAGGTGTCCGAGAGGCTGAAGGAGCACGCCTGGAAAGTGTGTATACGTGAAAACGTATCGAGGGTTCGAATCCCTCCCTCACCGCCAGAATTGAAGAGAAGCTCAGGTGA
>NZ_JAZGJN010000096.1:0-1040 GCF_038085095.1 Photorhabdus sp. P32
CGGGTTGTGGGATTCTCCCGCCTGCAACATGTAGTTTATCACAGAAACCAGCTGTTCCTGAGTGGTGTATCCTTCAAGCAATAATGCGACCAATTGCTCAAGAAAATCAGCCAGGTCGCGCTGCCGAATATGTTTTTGCAGCAGCTCAAGCACGGCCATGCGTCGGTGCTTCATGATTTCGTCATCGGCAATGACGGTGATATCCACCAACGGGAAATCGTTACTGTAGAGTTCGCCGGCCAGCTCAGGATCATCAAACTCCTGCAACCAGCTCATTGAATACGGATATGGACTGACTTTTCCCTGGTAGAACAATATCGGTATCACCAGAGGTAACGTTTTATGACCAGCATCAAGATGACGTTGCATCGCAGCGATCGCATAGCGTAGCAGCCGAAACGCCATATGTTTGTCCGGTGAACTCTGATGCTCAATCAGGCAATACACGTAGCCATCACCCTTACCTGCTTTCAACGAATACAACACGTCGCTGTAGTACGGTCGAAGATCGTCTTCGATAAAACTCCCTGACGCCAGTTGCAGCGTTTCCAGATCACACACTTCGAGTAACGCCGGCGGTAGATGAAATTGCAGAAAATCCCTGGCAGTATCCGGATGTGTCAGGAACTGCTTAAAAATAGCATCATGCAATGTAGGTGTGGTGTTTTTCTTCATCGTTCATCATATCCTAAAACGCCAAGTTTAACTTTAACACACCCTACAGATGTTCACATGGGGGGCTATTTTATTAACCTTTCCAATAAAAAAGCGTTAGCTGCTTAGCCAACGCCCTTAATGGAATTCTTACTGGTGCCAGAATTAGTGGCGAATTTGCGCCAATTCGTCTTCGGAAAGACCGGTCATTTTCATAACGGTCGTGCGATCAAGACCACTAACCAACATAGTGCGGGCAATCTTAATCGCTTCCTCTTTACGGCCTTTTTGTTCGCCCAGCTGTATACCTTTCTGTTCGCCCAGCTGTATACCTTTCTGTATACCTTTCTGAATCCCGCGTTGTTCGCCTTCAAGGCGCAGTTGTT
>NZ_JAZGJN010000097.1:0-1059 GCF_038085095.1 Photorhabdus sp. P32
CCGCGTTTTATCATCGAAACGATTAATGGGCAATTAAAAACCCTTTCTCAAATAGAGCACTCGCGCCACCGAAGTATAACAGGATTTTTGTTGACCGTTTTAGGTGGTGTGATTGCTTACTGCCTTAAATTAAAAAAACCATCACTGAAAGTTTTCTACTCAGAGGACGATTTGCCAGTGATGGCTTAAACAGAATTAGGGTTAGTTAATTAAGGATGTTTAAAGAGCCTATGCTATCCACTGCATAGACTCTTAGATTATAGTAGTATTATTTGAATGGAGTCTTTAGAAAATCGAACCCTTCAGAGTTTCTGAATATTTCAAAATTGGTTTCTTTATCTCTTTGATTGGTAGCTTGTAGTTCATAAAGTTCACCGCTTGCACCTAAAAATGGTGCTGTTTGCGAAAAACCATCAGGAGCAAAACCAATGCAAACTAACGGCAAAGATATTTGAGAAATATAAGATCTATTTCTTAGCTCTTGGAAAGAGCCATTTCGATTTGACACCGGCCAAATTCTAGTAGCTGAATTTTTCTTATCAATACTGGTAATGAAACAGCCACCATCTATTTCGCCTTCATGGAAAAGGCTATTTAATTTGTTAATTGCTCTAAAAGAACTGGCTACATTCCCCGTTTCAAATTCAACACCTATTCTATAATGGTAATTGACTTCTTCAACATCGAAAAGATGTTCTATGCCATTAAGCTCCGGTATGCTGAAGCATAATCTGTCTACATACATTCCATAGAACATAGGGAATAATGTATATATAACATTACTGTGCAGTTTTTTGGATTCAATATATTTAAAGGCTACCTCAAGGATTTTTGTCTTATCTTTTATCTTATAAGCCAATCCCTTATATTCAACCATGATTAAACCATCAATTCTTTGTAGGTTTATACTGGTTTCACCCAAACAGTTGGGTAATAAATTTAAATTATATTGAAATTTACTGGAAATAAATGAAGCAGAATTCATTACACACGGAGTAATTCTGTTATTACTCTGCTTTCTCATAAAAGAACAATCGTTGATAATAAATTTATTATCAA
>NZ_JAZGJN010000098.1:0-1065 GCF_038085095.1 Photorhabdus sp. P32
ATCCCAATAAATTATTTTCCGGATAATAATCCAGAAAGAAAACCACTGGCATCATGGCGTAGTCACGGACATTTATTGTTTTCCAACTGGCTGAATTATTATGTGTACCAGATTACACCATATGATCTTACCTACATGAATCCAACATTGGATTAATATCTTCATAAATGGCTGAAATTCAGCCATTTAACCCTCCTGATTTTTTCTGCTCCCCTGTTATTAACACTCGTCAAAATACCGCACTTTTTGTAGTTTATCTTATATAACAAAAACTTAACAAAATAATCTTGTGGTTTATGGAATCAATTTCTCTAATTTGAAATAGGTAATTTTCCATATAACTAATTGATTTTTATTTAATAAAAATAAAATTTTAAAAAAATGGAAATCGTTTTTGATTTATTTTAAATATCTATTACTCTTATTCAGGTGTGCTTTAAAATGAGGATAGATGAATGATGCAGCAAACTTTAGCGACTGAATTATCGTTTATTAAACGATTTGGCGCAGCAGAGCAGGAAGTTTTGATACCTGAAGCGATGGATTTTCTGAAGGATCTGGTTGTTCGGTTTACTGATGCACGGAAAAAATTATTAGTCGATCGGGATATTTGGCAGAAGAAAATTGATGATGGTGAATTGCCTGATTTTATTTCGGAAACCAGTTCCATTCGTGAAAGCGAGTGGGAAATTCAAAATATTCCGGCGGATCTCCGTGATCGCAGAGTAGAAATCACTGGACCAGTAGAACGGAAAATGGTTATCAACGCTTTGAATGCTAACGTAAAAGTTTTCATGGCGGATTTCGAAGATTCTTTAGCACCAGCTTGGGATAAGGTGATTGAAGGGCAAATCAACCTGCGTGATGCGGTTAATGGCACAATTTCTTACATTAACGAGCAGGGTAAACAGTACCAGTTGCAATCAGACCCTGCTGTTCTGATCGCACGGGTAAGAGGACTTCATTTGCCGGAAAAACATGTTTTCTATCAGAATGAGCCAATTGCTGGCGGATTGTTTGATTTTGCGCTCTATTTTTACCACAACTATAAACAATTGCTGGCAA
>NZ_JAZGJN010000099.1:0-1092 GCF_038085095.1 Photorhabdus sp. P32
CAATCTTCTTTCACCATTCTCAACTTTCGCAATAAATGATTGAGGGCGATCTAGCGCTTGAGCTAAATTCTCTTGCGTGACCCCCTTTGCTATACGAGCCTCACGGAGTGCTTTGATAACTATTTGATATTCATCAGAGTAAATTGAAACCATATATTCAATCCTACTAAACATTTAGGATTAAATATCAATCGATTGTTGATTTATACCAAAATGGGATTTTTTATTTTATAAGTTCTGATCGTTTTAGCTTGTTAGGCGATTTTTCGAACAGAATTTTTCCTAAAATTAGCCCATGATCGACAGATAGCAAATGTGCTATATGCACAAATTCAACTACATCCAACCTTCTTTCACCATTTTCAATTTTAGCAATAAATGATTGAGGTCGATCTAAGGCTTGAGCCAAGCTTTTTTGAGTAATACCTTTTTCTATCCTAGCTTTACGAAGAGCGTTTATAACTAGTTGATATTCATATGAATAAATCGATGCCATTTCTTTAACCTTGATTAATATCCCAAAATCGAATATCAGCCATTTACTTAAATATCCCAAAATAGGATAATTTATTGCGTTTGTTATATGGAGATATGAAGGAAATGAATAAAAAAGATTGGCATACCGCCGACATTATCGCTGCCTTACGTAAGCTCGGCACTACCTTAGCCGCAGTATCACGTAAGGAGGGACTTAGCTCATCTACATTAGCTAATGCTCTATCACGGCCTTGGCCTAAAGGAGAGTGGATTATTGCGAACAATCTCGGAGTACATCCCTCAGAAATTTGGCCAAGCCGATATTTTGACGAGAATGGACAACCTATTGAACGAGTTATCCGAAATAATTCTTCAAGGTGACTAATTCTCAACTAAATGGTCTAAGTTCGGTATAATATCGAACCTAGGCCATGTTAGCTGCTTAGACTGTCCAACTATTGGGGCCAGTTTATTGCAGCCCTTATTCTATTACTCTAGGTTTTTCGGGCCAATAAATATCTGGCGCTAAGCTAGCATCAACACGGTTTAGCAATACCCTATATTTTTTCAAAGCGGTCAACCGAGAGTTTTCCTTATCACTCGCCATTCCCAACA
>NZ_JAZGJN010000100.1:0-1097 GCF_038085095.1 Photorhabdus sp. P32
AAACAAAGAAAGTAAAAAAACAAACAAACACAATATTTAAAAAAGAATATTTTACGCACAGATAAAAAATTTGATAAATATGAAAGATAATTTACTTCAATATATGAAAGATTATAGAATAATAACATGCATATATATAAAACAACACTGGCATATATTAATAATATATAATCAGCCTTGTTTGGTATTTGAGAAAAAGCACTTTCACATAATAGATATAAAAGCAAAACAGACAATACCATAATAAACACAGATATTTTATTTTTATTAAAATAAGAGCGGAGGTTCATTATATAAGGCAATGAAAAAAAACCTGATGAAAATAATTTTTTATTTCTATTAATTATATAACATGGTGTGAAATTCAAATATAATATCAATGCTACTAATGGAATAACTAATGTAAAAATCAAATCATATAATATTCCACTCCTGAATGATGCTGCCAGAAGAAAGAACACAGCAACAATAAAAAAATGCAAAAAACTTAACTCAAATAAACAAAATCCAATTACAGCAAAAGAAACTATCAAAAAAAACATAGATGAAAGGTAATGTAAACAATTAACATTTTCAGAAAAAAAACCTATAAAAAAGAAAATAACCATCGGAAAAGCACTATAAATAAAAAAAACGATACGACAAAAAAACAATGTTTTTTTACCTACCAAAGAAACGATGATTGAATTTTCCTTTGCGGAAGGAAAAAACCTCATGTTAGTCAAATAAAATACTATATATACTATTAAAGATATGGCAGTAAAATAAAATGATTTTATGTGGTTATCCGTAATAATAATATTAGAAGATAAAGTCATTAAAACCTCAAAGATACCACTGAACTTTGCCGGAAGTAATAAAAGAAAAAGGAATACAATGACATTTTTATTCCCAGACGCAAATTTTTTTATCCTACCTTTATATTCCAAGGCATCAGCGATTATTAAATTCATACTACCCCTCTAAAACCAAAATCTAAATAATGTCCTTGGTGAATCTTTAAGAAATTTCGTCCTGGAATGCAAATATAAATAGTTGCTGAAAACAATACATTGATTTTTATTTAAATACTGGCGATATGACCTTAGTAGAACGTT
>NZ_JAZGJN010000101.1:0-1099 GCF_038085095.1 Photorhabdus sp. P32
CTTTTAAGCTTTACAAAGAAAATCATTTATCGGATCTTTTATTTGAACTTGTTTAAACGTTCTGGTTCAAATGAAATAATCCGAAAAGATTTTTTGAATCACAAAGGCTAAAATGACAACTTATAAAAGTCCTAAGATCCTATCCTTTGACGAAGGTGAAATTGAACAATTCAAGAACATATTTATCAACGAAAATCGAGGAAAACCAATTGTTCTTCTTCGATTTCAAGATATAAAATCCTTATCCTTTCTCGATTTCCTACAACTCGTTCCTATCAAAATTTCTGAATTATATCCAGGAGCGGAAGGCCATTACACTTATTACTGTTATGGAGATAAAAAGAGCCTATTGATTGGAGTTGCTCCACTTCGAGTAAACGGTTCGAATGGTTTTTTAAATTTTGATTCTCTTCTTGGAAAATTGAGAGAGATATCGATCAAAAGTGGTTCTATGAATTTCGATTTTGGAATTGCAAGAACACAGTGTAATTATATTTCCTATGTGGATGAAATCTTTCATGAGCTGGAAGTTTCTTCTCTTAAAAACTTACAGGATAATCTAATTCGTTGGAGTTGGACTTATCTGAATCGAGTTAATGATTACTTTGCAGGAGAAAAAGCAGACGCTGTCATTCAACCGATCATTCATTATAATCATAAAACGCAAACATATTCTATGAAGGGTGGAGAAGTGTTTGTGGGCGGAGAAGCTTACGCTGGTTATGCGGATTTAATTCGAGATATTCCTCACGATCAAGATCTAAATCGAATCGAACTGTTAATATTAGAAAAATTGACTATGTGTTGTAACGGAGCTCCCGGTCTTTTAAAATTTAATATTTCCCCTCAAACTCTTATTGATACTTTTGATACGGACGAAAAAGTAACACGCTTTCATAATCTTCTACTCGACCAAAATCTAAATCCATTTCTAGTAAGAATGGAATTGATCGAAAAACCGTACGAAGAAAAAGACGTTACTCTTAAAAATGTTTGTAAAAGATTTTGGAATTTTGGAATTAGTTTTGCGGCGGACGACTTTGGAGTCAAAAGCCAAAGCCATCAGATTGTTTTGGATTTAGGAGAGATGATCAAAGAG
>NZ_JAZGJN010000102.1:0-1103 GCF_038085095.1 Photorhabdus sp. P32
GGGTGCGGCGGCTGTTCACTTTGAAGATCAACTTGCTGCGGTGAAAAAATGTGGTCATATGGGCGGTAAAGTTCTGGTTCCGACCCAAGAGGCGATTCAAAAATTGGTTGCTGCGCGTTTGGCGGCAGATGTTTCTGGTGTACCGACATTGTTGATTGCTCGCACCGATGCTGATGCAGCCGATCTATTAACCTCCGACAGTGACACATATGACAGTGAATTTATTACTGGCGAGCGGACTTTTGAAGGATTTTTCCGTACCAGAGCGGGTGTCGATCAAGCGATTAGTCGTGGTTTGGCTTATGCGCCGTATGCTGACTTGATATGGTGTGAAACATCAACACCTGATATTGAAATGGCCCGTCGTTTTGCTGAGGCGATTCATGCCAAATATCCCGGTAAATTGTTAGCTTACAACTGTTCTCCATCGTTCAATTGGAAAAAGAATCTGGATGATAAGACTATCGCGCGTTTCCAAGATGAACTGTCGGAAATGGGTTATAAATTCCAATTTATTACTTTGGCGGGTATCCACAGTATGTGGTTCAACATGTTCGACCTGGCGCATGCTTACGCGCAGGGTGAAGGTATGAAACATTATGTGGAGAAAGTACAGGAAAAAGAGTTTGCATCCATTAATCGTGGTTATACCTTCTCTTCTCACCAGCAGGAGGTAGGTACAGGTTATTTCGATAAAGTTACGACGATTATTCAAGGGGGAACATCGTCAGTAACCGCATTGACGGGTTCTACGGAAGAGCAGCAGTTCTGATTATTGTATTTCTGATTCTATTCAGCCTGCTTATAGCAGGCTGAATATATTGAGGAGTTGCGATGGGGATAGATTCAGCACATTTGATAGCACAAACTATTTTACAAGGGTTCGATGCACAATATGGCCGCTTTTTGGAAGTGACTTCTGGTGCGCAACAACGCTTTGAACAGGCCGACTGGCACGCTGTTCAGCAAGCGATGAAAAAGCGTATTAATCTTTATGATCATCATGTTGGGCTGGTGGTTGAGCAGCTTAAATGTATACATAGTGCTTTCGGATATGATGAAGAGTACATTGCCAAAGTAAAGGTTGTTTATACCCTGTCTCG
>NZ_JAZGJN010000103.1:0-1107 GCF_038085095.1 Photorhabdus sp. P32
CATGAAAAGCCCCACGCAGAATATTACTGAAATTGGCAACACCAATAACTTCATTTTCATTTGGATCAAGTAGCAGAAAATGAAAAGCCGCACTCTGTCTTTGCATTTCTATGATTAAATTCAATCGGTTTATCCAGCCAGAAGGCTGGCAATGACTGCTATCTCTGGTCGGCTCCCAAGGTTTAAGAAACTCGTGATTTTCTGAATAGTACTCAGCCAAACGATAAGCATCCCGCTCGTATACCAAACGCACCACCATTCGTTCCGTTATCAGACGAACTTTCGGTAAAGTGGAACGATAACCAAACATTATTTCTCCCTAACTATATTAATTTATCCGTTAAAAATTTAAGCTATTTATCTGTAAAAAACAGCTTCCAGTCATTACTTTTACAATAAAAAAATATTATCCATAACTCACTATCCTAATGATCAAATTAAGTACAGAATACAAAGGAACTATTACTGTCCTCTCTTCTTACTACTCCAATGGTGAGCAATGTCACTGGTTTCACAAGCACGTAGCCTGGGTAAGTACTTCCTGTTATTCGATAACTTGCTAGTCGTTCTGGGTTTCTTCGTCGTATTTCCTTTAATATCAATACATTTTGTTGAGCAACTAGGTTGGGCCGCGCTGGTTGTTGGTTTTGCGCTTGGTTTACGCCAGTTTGTACAACAGGGCTTAGGCATTTTCGGCGGCGCAATTGCAGACCGCTTTGGCGCGAAGCCGATGATCGTCACCGGCATGCTATTACGCGCTCTTGGTTTTGCTTTAATCGCCTTAGCCACCGAACCGTGGATACTATGGATTGCCTGCATATTATCCGCACTGGGGGGCACCTTATTTGATCCTCCCCGGACCGCACTGGTCATCAAACTAACCCGACCGCACGAGCGCGGCCGTTTCTTCTCTCTGCTGTTGATGCAGGACAGCGCCGGTGCGGTTATCGGCGCACTGATTGGTAGCTGGCTGCTGCAATACGATTTCCAACTTGTCTGTTGGACAGGTGCCGGTGTTTTCGTTCTGGCAGCCATCTGGAATGCATTATTCCTGCCGGCCTACCGAATTTCTACTACCCGCACTCCCATCTGGGAAGGGATGGAACG
>NZ_JAZGJN010000104.1:0-1111 GCF_038085095.1 Photorhabdus sp. P32
TATCATGAAATATATTATTTTGATGATGGTTTTACTGTCTTCTAATGTATATGCGGAAAATATAGAAAAATATATTCCGAAAACGGTGTTTACAGGTATGCATTATGAGGATAAGGAAATTACTTTGAAAACACCTCGAACTGTTGAGGAGTTTTATAAACTAGAAAAACTGGCAGAAAAAGGGAATGCGGATGCTAATTTTCTACTTGGTCGTTTATATAGTGATAGCGCATTAGTAAGATCTGAAAGAGATTATCAGATGGCTAAATATTATTATGAGAAGGCTTTAGATCTAGATAAAAACCATATGTTAGCTTCATACTGGTTAGGGGGGATTTATAAATATGCTGGTAGGGATAAACAAGATGTGAAAAAAGCAATGGAACTTTATGAAAAAGCAGGTAGCTTGGGTTTTATAAGGGCGTATGACAATATTGCCGTCACTTACTTGCATGGTGATAATGATGTTCCACAAGATTTAGAGAAGGCGAAAATATATTTCCAGAAAATGGCTGATATGGGGGATGAAGAATCTAAATCTATTTTAGAACATTGGGACATCATTATGATACAACAAGGATATAAGGAGCCTGATTGATATACCCGTTATCTTTCAAGTTGCCTCTTTGTTGGCTGCGCTCGCTCACCCCAGTCACATAGTTAGCTATGCTCCCGGGGATTCACTCCCTTGCCGTCGCGATGCATCTTGAAATCCATAGGGTATATTTAATGAGAAATTTTCATTGTGAATAAAAATTTACTTTATTAAATCATGGTTATTCAATCTGTTATTAATAGGAACTTATATTTAAGTTAGAATTTAAATCGTGTTAGTAATATATTTATGTTACTTGTTTTAGTAATTAATAGATTAGCAGTGTTTTTCTGAATAAATATATTTACATTTGGCGTAATAATTTTTCCTATTTAGATGAGATATATGTTTTTGATTTCTATTTATCATTGTTAATTATTTCTTAATTAATGTGAAATTGCTAATTTTATGTTATATAGTTACCATGCAAAAAATAACATTATTATTAATTTAATATTTAAATAATTTCTTATTTATACATATATATGTATTGATATTTTTACACTCATTATTGGG
>NZ_JAZGJN010000105.1:0-1136 GCF_038085095.1 Photorhabdus sp. P32
GAGATAAACATTGCCGGCTGGCAGGGTAAAATCACCCGTTGCGAATTTGAAACCCTGATAACGCCATTGATAAAACGGACTTTACTGGCAAGTCGCCGGGCATTGAAAGATGCAGAAGTCTCTGCGGATGAAGTTCTACAGGTGGTTATGGTGGGTGGTTCAACCCGTGTACCGCTGGTTCGTCACATGGTTGGCGAATTCTTTGGCCGCGAACCGCTGACTTCCATTGATCCTGATAAAGTCGTTGCTGTGGGTGCTGCGATTCAGGCGGATATTCTGGTGGGTAACAAGCCAGATAGCGACATGCTGCTGTTGGATGTGATTCCGCTTTCGCTTGGGCTGGAAACGATGGGGGGCTTGGTTGAAAAAGTTATCCCACGCAACACAACTATTCCGGTTGCCAAAGCGCAAGAATTCACCACCTTCAAAGATGGCCAGAGTGCAATGAGTATTCATGTGGTGCAAGGGGAAAGGGAATTGGTAAGTGATTGCCGTTCACTGGCCCGTTTTACCCTGCGTGGCATTCCGCCATTACCGGCTGGCGGGGCTCATATCCGAGTCACTTTTCAGGTAGATGCTGATGGTTTGCTGAGTGTCAGTGCGTTGGAGAAATCCACTGGCGTTGAAGCTTCTATTCAGGTGAAACCTTCCTATGGCTTATCTGATGAAGAAATCGCCCGCATGATAAAAGATTCTATGGCGAATGCTCAAGAAGATATCAGTGCGCGTAAACTGGCGGAACAAAAAGTTGAAGCGGCGCGAGTACTGGAAAGTGTCACCAGTGCGTTAGAAAAAGATGCCGATCTACTGGATGAACAAGAACTGGCGGCAATTGATGCTGCCGTGGAAATACTTATAACAAGCGTTCAGGGCAATGATCCTGAAATTATTGAAAACGCGATTAAACAACTGGATAAGCAAACGCAGGAATTCGCTGCGCGCCGGATGAATTCATCTATTCGCCGGGCGTTGGCGGGCCATTCTGTGGATGAGATTTAATTATGCCGAAAATTGTATTTTTACCTCATAACGATCTTTGCCCTGATGGCGCAGTTTTGGAAGCCAAAGAGGGGGAATCCATTCTGAATGTTGCATTGCGCAATGGGATCGAAATTGAACATGCTTGTGAAAAATCC
>NZ_JAZGJN010000106.1:0-1161 GCF_038085095.1 Photorhabdus sp. P32
TTTTGTAATTTTTATCAGAAATAGATATTATTTCTTCCGCCATTGGAACTAAAGTCGGATCTATTTCTATTGGCAAATAGAGCATCCAGCCGGCATAAACCCTATCTGGAAAAACTTGTTTTTGTTTTAGCGAGTAGCCTCTTGTATCTACTAAAATAAATGGAGAATTTCTAACCGATATTGAATTTTTTAAAAATTCAATAATATCTTGAAAATTAAATTTATCTTTGTCTAAATTGATGCTTATAGATATATTAGTTTTACCTAATCTAACAGGGTTAATATGGGTTTTATCTTCTCCCATATATAGGATACTATTGTTGTTCTCGTCGACTCCATCAGATAATGATTTCACAATAAATTTTGAGTTTTCATTATAAGTTTCTTTAAAATCCTCTATAGCGTATTTAGTAGGTCCATTTTCATCAAATGCATTATTTTTTAATCTTTCTTCTTGAGTATAACCAGGCAAACACCAACCACTTTTTCTAGTTGTTAACTTATTTATCTTGCGTGTAATCTGATATAAATCAAGTAATGCGTTTTCAGGAGTTAAAGCCTCATTTGAATCATGAAATAATTTTATTCTTGAAAAGATAATTGACATTTTTAACTCTCCTTTTTATGAGAATAATTAAAGTTCAGTGTTAAATACCGTAATGTTAGAAAATATAGAAAGTGCCGTAATAAAGTGTTCATAAGATATTGGCTCTAGGAAGTGCCAATGGGATTTTGGAATATTATTTAATGTCTCGCATACTACATTCTGCCTTCTAGCCTGATTAATCATACTGTCATATCCAGACATTTTTCCCTTTAACTTTATATTCTTATAAAAGTCATTAGGTTCTCCATCTTTGAAAAATTGATCATATTTGGCTTTGGCTTCAAGAAATAAACATTGTGCAGATTTCCAACCATCGAAATTTTTATCCATACATAACCAAGTCTCAATTATGTTTAATTCAGGGTTGTATATCGTCCCGGCAATTTTTGTTTGATAAGCAATAGTTATTTCTGAATACGATGTGGTCTTTTCCCAAACCATCGTAACGTTGCCAATTGCCGGACATTTCTCACATTCGGTACGGGACGAAGCAATTGTTTTTGTATCCGCTTTTGCCTTGTCTTGTTCACCTTCTTTATTTTTGGTGCTTTCCA
>NZ_JAZGJN010000107.1:0-1172 GCF_038085095.1 Photorhabdus sp. P32
AATTTCAATAATATATAAAATAAATTATTTATCAAAACTTACATGTCATCTATAATAAAGTAATAATCACTAATTTTTTATACCATAATAATCTAAACAACCTCATAATGTAGATTCACAAAATACTACCAATTTTATTTCTTAACATAAAACACAGCATTTACTTAAATCTATCATCAATAATAAAAAGCACCGAAATAACGAATATTCGGTGCTTTTTTTTCTGAAAAAATCATTTAAAACTGACAATCACACGACTAAAAAAGATATCAAATCTTATTTTGCCAATAATACATAAGAAATTATAACATCTATTTTTGCTGGTTTTTCCAACCATTTATTAAATACATTCCCTATTCCAAGTTTCTTATATTGATCATCACAACTCGCTGATGTTCCTGTCACACCAAGCCCGTATGTTCCTCCTCCCTCAGCTTTAACTTGACACTTATGTTTAGTTGTAAATTCATTATATAACCATTTCGGTTCTATTGTACTAAACTCAATAACAACTCCAGGTTTACTATTTGTCAAATAACCTCGCGAATAGGTAGATTGGGGAGCAATTCCACAAAAACTTTCTCCTTTAACACAAGGAAGGCTTTTATACTTATTCTGGTGAAATGCTTTATATTCCTTTATTTCCATCCCTCTATACCAATACATCGCTTTTTCTGCTTGATCATCACGATTTGCCGCTTTCTTATTTACCAATGTCACTTTATTGGGTGTATTTGCTGTGACCGAAAGTGTGCAACTTTTATACATAGACATTACTTTGGTATCTTTCAGTCCATTTTTAGTGATTATTTTTTCTATCTGTGGATCTGTCTTACATGCCATACTGAAACTACTAATCGCTAATAAAAACGGTGAAATAAGAAAAACTTTTTTATTTAAACTCATATTTTTATCCTTGCTTTATTTATTTTTTCATACCTAATTAAATGAAAATAGATTTCATTATTATATGTTGATTTAAAAAACACTATTGCAGACAATATATAATAAATTAACCAATATATTAATCCTCATTATTATCATCTGTCTCAAATAAGGTAGATTATTTAACTATAAAAAACAAAAATAAATTCCAATATAATTAAATTAAAAAATAGTTGATTAGAATATATGATAAAATATAGTAACAACATATACCCAATGGATTTCAA
>NZ_JAZGJN010000108.1:0-1203 GCF_038085095.1 Photorhabdus sp. P32
TATTTTTAACGAGGATATATATATGAAAAAAGAACCAGTTAATACATCAAATCCAGATAATATCGAATTGTCTGTTACAAACGAGATAGAAGCCGCAAATTCACCTATCGCGGTGTCCGGTATTGTCCCAGTGACGAATACCTATAACGGCCGACTCGAAGTTTTTGGTGTAAGTACTGATAATGCAATATGGCGCAATGGACAAACGACACATACAGGCTCTGCCTGGACCGGCTGGACCTCGCTCGGCTTAAAGGCGACCAGCAAACCCGCCGTTCACATCAATTCAGACGGTCGATTGGAAGTATTCGCACGTGGCGCCGATAACGCCCTATGGCATAACTGGCAAACCGCCCCCGGCGCCGGTTGGTCAGGCTGGCAATCTTTAGGTGGTACGATCACCAGTAACCCTGTGGTATCCATCAACGCCGATAGCCGACTTGAAGTCTTTGCCCGCGGCGCCGACAACACGCTTTGGCACATCTGGCAAACCGCTCCCCACTCTAATCCGTGGTCAGACTGGTATTCTCTGGGCCAAGTGATCACCAGTAACCCGGCAGTCCATATCAACTCTGACGGCCGACTGGAGGTTTTTGCCCGCGGTGCCGATAATGCACTCTGGCACATCTGGCAAACCGCTCCCCATACCAATTATTGGTCAAGCTGGCAGTCATTAAGCGGAAACATCACGAGTGACCCGGTGGTCATCTGCACCGTCGATGGCCGGCTTGAGGTTTTCGCACGCGGCAGCGATAACGCACTCTACCATATCTGGCAAACCGCCCCCTATTCCAGTCAGTGGTCTAATTGGGCCTCATTGGGTGGTATTATCACCAGCGCCCCTGCGGTAGTAAAGAACTGCGATGGCCGACTTGAAGTCTTTGCGCGCGGTGCCAACAAAGAACTTTCGCTCTACCACATCTGGCAAAATGATACCCATTCCGGTTCATGGCACAACAACTGGGCCTTATTGGGAGGCGTACTTTCCAGCGGCCCAGAAGTCGTGAAAAACTCTAATGGTCAACTTGAGGTCTTTGTACGCGGTGACAACGCACTTTGGCACATCTGGCAAACCGCTCCCAATCAATGGTCTAACTGGACATCCCTCGGCGGCACCTTAATCGATGCTTCCGTGATCAAATAATTTAAAAGGAGCCAGATTCGCACAATATACGCGTAACTTTCTGGCCCGATGCATTAGAG
>NZ_JAZGJN010000109.1:0-1231 GCF_038085095.1 Photorhabdus sp. P32
CTTTCGCTCCACTACCAATTACAACAACCCGCTTTCCTTTATAATTCAATTCCTCAGGCCAGTGTTGAGGGTGAATTACCGGGCCTTTAAAATCTTCAATGCCGGGGAATTTAGGTAAATGAGGTTCATCATAGTTATAATAACCTGTTGCAGCGACAAGAAAACGACAGGTAAATTGCCGAGTTTCCCCACTGATTTCGTCAACCGCGGTAACGGTCCACTGGCGAGTCGCATTTGACCAGTCAGTATGAGTGATTTTTAATCCAAACTGTATTTTGTCATTAATTTCATACTCTTTTGCTGTTGCATCGATATAACTTCTAATTGAAGGCCCATCTGCAAAAATACTGGTGTCTGTCCAAGGGCGGAATTTATAGCCATAGCTCATCATATCTGAATCTGAGCGAATGCCTGGATAGCGAAATAAATCCCAAGTACCGCCTATCGTCTGGCGACGTTCTAAGATAATAAACGTCTTATCAGGACATTTCTTTGTTAAATGACATGCTGTACCAATACCAGCAATACCAGCGCCAATAATCAAAACATCATAATAGTTATTCACGGTATCTCTCCTACAAGGTCATTTTTTGATGAGTTGAAACTCACCTGACTAAAGCAACGTGATTCTTGTCGTTATTGACAGTAGCATAGCAATATGAAATTGCTTTAGTCTTACATTGCTCATTACAAGCGTTTAACGTGTCAATATTTCCTACCACCACAAATAAATAATTAGCATGAGAATATTTTCACCCTTCAATATAAATATTGGATGCCGTATTTAAGTCACGTTATAAACGAAACAAACACAACCAAAAGTTTGTTTAAACATTTTTTTCGGCTCTTGAGTCAATATTGTATGATGCAAGGATTTTAAAGTGAACCCGACAGAACTTAGCGGAAGGGAGATCAGATGCCTTTTATTGATTGAATATTTTCCAAAAGTTTAGCTCCTAGCCATTCATAGGGAGATTTTTAGGTTAATTCGATAAAATAATCCAGAGAACAGGATATTCTCTGAATTATTTTAAAAATGTGAAGTTGTTCAAGGGGATTTAATTTTTACTTATTGTTGACTAATGCCTCCTAATCATTTTCATGTTAGGGGCCAGTTTAATACCACCACACTATCATTATAATTACCCGCGGTACCATTTTCAGCGCCAATAATGACTGAACCGGGTTTTCCATCAAGTGTATTATCAAAATAACGGAGTTTGCAGGGTTT
>NZ_JAZGJN010000110.1:0-1239 GCF_038085095.1 Photorhabdus sp. P32
ATCCATAGGGTATATATTTAATCATTTAGACTTTCGCTTTTCTACATAATATGAGAAAAACTCCTACGAAAATGCAATATTATTTTATATATGTAAACCCACACATATATAAGATAATTAAATAAATCCCCATAATTATGATACATCTTATTTTATTATTATCTGTTATTTTTATAGTAAAATGAATTAAGAATATTTTCATTTTCCCGAGTAACTACTACATATAATTTTAATTAAAAAATGTTGGAAATTCCAAGCCATATTTTAGTTACTATGTCATCGCAGGGCTCTAAGGCTATAATCGCAAGTGTCCAAATCTATACATAGATGCAGTTTCATATTTTTTAGGATTATTAGGCGTCATATCTCAGAAATTGACTCTATCTGATATCGTGAAGTATACAATAACAATGAAAGTATTTAACCTACTCTTTTATATAACGTTGCATTACAGGCAATATGGTTAATATGCACTAAACAAGATTAAAGTGTGAATGGAAACGTTTGAATAAAGCAATATTTATTAATATGACATAGAGGGATGTATTTATATATTTAAACACAGTATTTGTTTAAAGTGCAAATATTTAGCCCTATAGTAAAAGATAAGGTGCTGTCCTAGATAAGTAATTTGATCTGGGATACCCAAATTAAAAGAATCGAATTATCCAATACAAACAAAAATGTCTTGCAATCAAGCCAAACATCATATACCCGTAATCATTGAAAATACTTGATTTTATCTGAAATGGAGATCATTATCCTCGCTATGAAAATATTTATTACATCAGAACAAAAAATCAAACTTGAGCGTCTTCACGACACCACTCGTGATGGTCAAGTACGAGACAGAATAAAAGCTATCCTTCTGGCTTCTTAAGGGTGGAGTTCTGTGATGATAACCCAGGCATTGCGACTCCATCAGACCACTGTTGACCGCCATATCAGTGATTACCTTAATCAAGGTAAACTTAAATCTGATAATGGGGGGTCTGATAGTTCGCTTTCTCGAAAGCAAACGGATTTCTTAATCAACCACTTATCTCAACATCTTTTCCATCACACTCATGAAATCGTGGCCTATGTCGCTCAGCTCTGGAATATTACCTTTAGCATTCCAGTCATGAATAAATGGTTACATCATCAGGGTTTTTCTTATAAAAAACCGTGTGGTGTCCCTCATAAATTCGATGCAGAAAAACAGAGACAATTTATTGAATATTATGAAAATCTTAAAGT
>NZ_JAZGJN010000111.1:0-1246 GCF_038085095.1 Photorhabdus sp. P32
CGTGTAGATATTTTACAAACGCTTGATATTGAGTGGCCGGAGATGCCCAAATAAATGAAGTTAGGTAAAAGGAGTTTTAAACCAGACAAGCTTCAAGCATAAAAAACCAATCGTAATAGGTTGGTTTTTCTAGGGAATTTATATATGGCTCTCTTACTTACCAACTCGTATTCAAAACTGGGGACTCAAATGCATTTATGAGAATAATGGGCGTGTATTTTATTAAGACGGTGAGCTATGCAGTATTCCCTGAACACTGTAGGTTAGGTATTAGGTAAAGATTCAGTGTGGAACATTAAGTAGAGAGAGTTACAGGAAAAGATAGAAGAAATAATAGAAAAATAGTTTCCAGATATTAAATATATATTTCTAAATATATATTTAATTTAGAAACATTGAGCTATTTATTACTATTAGTTATATAAAGATAGTTAACCTTATAATGAATAATAACGGCGAATTATTATTTTTATGAGTTAAACTTTGATTGGCGAGAGTTGCCAGGGGATTATTTTTGCAATGATTGAAATATATTGATTATGAAATAACATTATCTAACTTAAGGAAGGTATATGAATTACAAGAATGATTTTAAAGCTTTTTCTACTAATAATAATGCCAATGTAGTGAGTCAAGAAGGGTATGAAGAAAGCCGGAGTTTAAAAATGGGGTTTCCGCCAGACGATATTACTGTCCATTTGCTCAATAAAGTGTTACGTCAATCGTCGACAATAACATCTGTTTTGGCTAATTTTATCGCGACATATTCTGGTAATGATGTTCTGGATGATGGCGATTTAGTTAAACTTGCTACTCAATTAAGTAGGGCATTAGAACAAAAAATTGCAACCGAAGTGCCAAATGCCTCATTAACACAAAAAGGTGTTACTCAGCTCACAGATAAAACCGGTAACAGTAATACCCTCGCGGTAACACAGAAGCTTGTTTCTGATGTAAATGATAATGCTAATAACCGATTGGCAAAAAATCAAAACGGCGCAGATATTCCTGATAAAAATGAGTTTGTGAAAAACCTCGGTTTAGTGGAAACGGTAAATTTGGCAAAAAGTGCCGTGCCGAGCAGTCGGAAAATTAATGGCAAAACACTAACCGGGGATGTGAGTTTGAGTGCCGGGGATGTGAGGGCTTTGCCGATTTCGAGTAATTTAAATGTCCAAACAGGCACATTGAGAATCAATAATGCTTCGAATTTGCCGAATCTTGAGTTTGCCGCGACAAACGGCCA
>NZ_JAZGJN010000112.1:0-1260 GCF_038085095.1 Photorhabdus sp. P32
AATGAGGAAATCATGAAGGCAGTAATTTTGGCCGGGGGCTTGGGTACTCGTCTGAGCGAAGAGACAGTGGTAAAACCAAAGCCAATGGTGGAGATTGGTGGAAAGCCTGTCTTATGGCATATCATGAAAATGTACTCTGCTCATGGTATTAATGATTTTATCATCTGCTGTGGTTACAAGGGATATGTTATCAAAGAGTATTTTGCCAACTATTTCCTGCATATGTCTGACGTAACATTTTATATGTCAGAGAATCGGATGGAAGTGCATGAGAAACGAGCCGAGCCTTGGAATGTCACCTTGGTTGACACCGGGGATACCTCTATGACAGGAGGACGTCTGAAGCGGGTAGCAGATTATATAAAGAACGATGAAGCTTTTCTATTCACCTATGGGGATGGTGTTTCCGATGTGAATATTCAAGCCACTATCGATTTTCATCGTAATCATGGAAAACTGGCTACTCTTACCGCCACCTTACCGCCGGGACGTTTTGGTGCGCTTGACATCAAGAATAAACAGATCCGCTCTTTCCAAGAAAAACCAAAAGGCGATGGCGCCATGATCAATGGTGGTTTCTTTGTACTCAGCCCAAAAGTGATTGATCTCATCGATAATGATGCTACTACCTGGGAACAAGAACCGCTAATGACCCTGGCAGAACAGGGCGAATTGATGGCATATGAACATACAGGCTTCTGGCAGCCTATGGATACTCTGCGCGATAAACATTATCTCGAAGCATTATGGGAGAAGAGACAAGCTCCGTGGAAGATTTGGGAGTAAACACTGTGATTGAAGCAAACTTCTGGCGTGGAAAGCGTGTTTTTCTCACGGGGCATACCGGTTTTAAGGGGGGATGGCTCTCCTTGTGGCTTGAAGAGATGGGAGCAATTATTCGTGGTTATTCGCTACCTGCACCAACTGAACCCAGCTTATTTGAAGTGGCGAACGTTCATAAAGGTCTGCTCTCTGAAGAAGGGGATATCCGTGATTTTTTCCATCTGCGTGAAGCCATAACTGACTTCAAACCCGAGATAGTCTTTCACATGGCGGCTCAACCACTAGTAAGACTCTCCTACGATAATCCTATTGAGACTTATTCCACCAATGTAATGGGGACAGTCTATTTGCTGGAAGCTATCAAGCAGGTTGGCGGTATTAAGGCAGTTGTCAACATTACCAGTGACAAATGCTACGAAAACAGGGAATGGGTTTGGGGCTATCGTGAAAACGAAGCTATGGGCGGCTATGATCCCT
>NZ_JAZGJN010000113.1:0-1297 GCF_038085095.1 Photorhabdus sp. P32
TACAAATTTCGATGGTTGGAAACCTGCACAATGCTTATTTCTTGAAGCCAAAGCCAAATATGACCAATTTTTCAAAAATGGAATACCTATAGATTGGTGGAAAATAAGTAAAAGCGGGGATAGATCCATGACGACTCAAGTAGAAAAGCAGCAAGAAGTATGCACTACATTAAATGGAATCCCAAATTCTCACTGGCATTTTATGCAACCTATAAGCTATGCCTATTATTTAGAAAAATTTTCTATTTATCCCAACATTAAAGTATTTCATACTATTTAACATTTAAGTAAGGGTAAAAATAAATGACTACGTTATCATTAAATATGAAATTATATACAGATTGGAAAGAACCATTAACTCCAACAATAGTTCTTACCGATTTATATAAAATCACACAACAAGTAGATATATTTTTTGGACGCCATAAAACTTGGTATTTACCAGGAGATACTCGTCAAGAATCTTTACAACATATTGCTTTTGATCAACAAGGAGCAACAAAAGAAGCAATAAAAGAGTTTGAAGAAGAATATACAGAAGAAAATCCTATAGTTATTAAAGGGATTTGGGATGGCGAAGATGATGACCATTCATGTTCAATTTGTTATATGAATTATCGTCGAGATCGGTTAGGACAAACTCAAATAGATTTTCATATATCTATCGAAGAAAATGAATTTCAGCTATCACGACTAATCAATTTTATTAATTTTCTGATTTCTACTCATAGTGCACCTTACATTATGGTAGAAAACAATGCATATAGAATAAAACAAAAACAAATTTTTCCAGATAGGGTTTATGCCGGCTGGATGCTCTATTTGCCAATAGAAATAGATCCGACTTTAGTTCCAATGGCGGAAGAAATAATATCTATTTCTGATAAAAATGACAAAAAAGGCTCATTAATTATTACGACAAAAGATATCTTTGATATTGAAAACCAGGAGCATATCAATAAAGCCAATGATATTGAAATCTGCTTGCGGGATCTACAAATACTCCCCTTGATGACAGAGTTATAAATATGACAAACAGAGCCGTAATCCGATTAAACGACCTAACCGATCATGGTGGTAAAGTCATTACCGCCATTGATAATTACCTGTATCAAGGCGTACCTGTTGCCGCTAAAGGTGATTTAGTAAGCTGCCCTAAATGCAAAGGGGTTTTCCCTATTGTGGAAGGTAACAACGACTTAAAGCATCAGGGAAAACCTATTGCATTGGAAGGTATGCAAACAGTCTGTGGCGCAAAACTGATTGCCAGCCAGAAAGATTTTCTCTCTTAATGAGA
>NZ_JAZGJN010000114.1:0-1299 GCF_038085095.1 Photorhabdus sp. P32
AAATCCATAGGGTATATATCTTGATGGAAATTATTTATCGGTCAGCGTAATAAATAATTTGCCAGGTTTCACTTCTAACCTTTCTGCTAATGTTTTAGCTGCGGCTTCAGCTTTGCTGTGCTCCGGTTTTAATACATAAACTGGATGGGTATCAAAGAAAGAGTTAAGTGATTTATTTAAATAAGGAACTAATGCATTAATTGGTTTTTCCATTTTTTCTGGTGTGATTTGGTAATCAACGATTTCCAATTCTTTCAGAAAAATAGCCTCTTTTTCTTGTTCGAAAACAGGTTGTGCTTTCAAGGTGATTTTCATTTCAGCCTTAGCTGGGCCAAGCAGGGAGGTAATAGTTACGTTTGCTCGGCCAGTTAACGCTATTTTGTTTGGTTCTGTCCGGCCAATTTGGCTGGACAGTTCTGTCAATTCAATATCCGCGTTGGCAATACCATGTAATTCAATCTGTTTTTGGTAATGGACGTGTTTTGCCAGATAACCATTAATTAACTCTTCGCTAATACTGACGCCTTTGAACTGATCGCAACCACTGATTAGCCCTGCTAGCAATAATACTGCCCCCAAGAAAAATTTTCTCATATCGACTCCTTTATTTTGGAGGGCAGATTTTACCTCATTAATTGCCGCTCAGCATGGCAGATTCAATTTTACGTTGGTTGAATTGACGGTGCAGGGCATACAGGGTTATCAAGCCAATAATCCCAAGCAAGAACCAAGGCAATTGCGGCATATGCAACGCATGACCGGTATCATATAACCAACCACCGCCGGTATAACCCAAGGCGCCGCCCAGAGCCAACCCAAGACGGCTAAATCCCATATAACTGCCGCGTGCGCGCGGATCAGCCAGTGAAGCGCTTAATGTTTCGCGGGCAGGTTCAGCGGTGACGGTACCGAGATAGAACAGACAAATAAGGCCAAACAAGGTATTTATTTCACCAATCAAACCGACTGGGAACATGCTCAGGCTCATCAGGAAAAGCCCGGCCATTAGACGCTGTTCTAGCCGGAATCGTTTTTCACTCCAACGGGCGATTGGATACAGTAAAGTGAGCGATAGGGTTGCTTCAATCGCGTACATCCATTTTACCGCAGCGGGTGTTCCGGCGATTTCATTGACGATAATCGGAAACATCAACATCACTTGGACAGACAGCATAAAGTAGCCGGTCAACGTCAATACATAGGTGAAGAAGCGGCGATCTTTAATAACGCGTTCCATCCCTTCCCAGATGGGAGTGCGGGTAGTAGAAATTCGGTAGGCCGGCAGGAATAATGCATTCC
>NZ_JAZGJN010000115.1:0-1467 GCF_038085095.1 Photorhabdus sp. P32
CTTGAAATCCATAGGGTATAAAAACAAGTCATGATATAATTCATATTAGCGAACAGACTGGAATTAATTTAGATGTGGAATATGCTGGGATTTCGATTGAGTAGTTTTATACGTATAATCGTTGTGATATCTATTCTCATTGGATGTACTTTGATTTTTATTATGTCGCTTGCAAATGTTAATTTGTCATATACGAAAGGGAATTTTATCTATTATAATATGTTTACCTTTGAGGAAATTAAAAATATTCCCTTAGTTTCAGATGATTATGTCATATATTATGATTCGCCTGATGGAACACCAACAATGACTAATAAAATTGTTTTCTCAAATGTGAATTCGAATAGTAAAGCAGAGTTAATAAAGTATGTTGAAAGTATGGGTTTTGAAAAATACTTTGACGAATATTGGCATGATGAATATTGGCGTAAAGATAATGTCCTCATAAATATAAAACAAAATGTTACTAAGCGTACCATTTTGTTTTTAGTCGAGAAGAATTAAAGTCCCGTACCTATTTTGAACTGAGCTTGTGAGTATTTACCCTATTAATGTTTTGGCTTTTGCTCTGACCTCGGCTAAAACATCATCAGAAACTTTACCTTTCTTGATGGCGTTACATTTCCTCCAGTCAAGGCTTTTTACTTGATCGGAAAGCACAACACTGTCGGGGTTTCTACTAATTACAACCTCAAAGGGATAATCTTTAATTTTCGTTGTCATAGGGCAACATAGCATCAACCCTATTTGACCGTTATAAGCCGCAGGACTTAGTACAAGAGCGGGGCGATGTCCGGCATGTTCACGTCCCGTTTGCGGGTCAAAATCAAGCCAAATAATATCTCCCATATCAGGGATATAGCGATTAATTACTTATAATATTTCCTTTCCTACTGGTGCGCCGAAATCTACCTCAGCATGAATATTTTCATCTTTTACGCCAGCCAATAATGCATCAAGGTTATATTCTTTTGCTTTGACAGGAACAATTAATACTTTTCCATCTTCTACAGAAATATTGACGATGTCATCAACACTTAAAGACGCCATTTTTATAACAGCTATGGCATCCTTACTGATGGGCCATTTCCCCACTTTTTAATCGTCGCCTGAGACATGATTTATTCTCTCCATAAGTTAGAGGTTAATCCATCCAGTCCTATGATAGTGAATAGAGGCTAATTTGAGTTCTAACGAACATCCAAAAAATTGCACCCCTATGTATGACTTGGTGTCTAACATTTGGGGTGCAGTTCAGTAAACCTGAACTCAGGTTGTTGATTTTTAGGGATGAGATAAATGGACAGGTTTAAATAACGGAGTCAGTTTGGAAATATCAACTGTCTTTTCTGCTTTATCAAGGCTATAAGTTTCTTGCAGTTTTAGCCACAACCGTGGGGAGCTACCAAGTACTTTTGATAGTTTTATTGCCATCTCTGGTGTGACTGCTGCTTTACACGACACTAG
>NZ_JAZGJN010000116.1:0-1475 GCF_038085095.1 Photorhabdus sp. P32
CCGTGTGGCAATACAGCTATGATGCTGACAGCCTGCAACTGACCGGCATGACCGACCCGCTGCAACGCACCTGGCTGCCTTTATATGATGAGCAGGGCCAGCCCGCCGGATTTATTGCGCCGGACGGCCGGAAAACCACGCTGACCCGCAATGCCTTCGGGCTGGTGACGTCAGAAACCGACACCGACGGCAACTGTCTCACACAGGAATATGATAAGCATCAGCGGCTGGTGAGAGTGCTGGATGAGGAAAACCGGACTGTCAATCTGGGTTATGACAGTCAGGACCGGTTACGAAGCCTGACGGCAGCGGGAGCGCTGTGGCGCTGGCGTTACGACCGTCATCACCGGGTTGCGGTCAGCGACCGGCCGGACAACCATCCTGAACACTTTACCCACGACCGCCACGGGAACTTAACCTGCTGGACCGATGCCCGCGGCGTGAAATGGCAGGTGGAATATGGCCCGTTTGACCTGCCGGTCGCCCGGCGGGATGGCGAAGGACATCGCTGGCAGTATCGTTACGATGCGGATACGCTGCAACTGACGCAGGTGATTAACCCACAGGGGGAAACCTACAGCTACACACTGGATGCGGATGGCCGGGTTATCACCGAGCAGGATTATGCCGGCACGCAGTGGCACTACCGTTATGACCTGTCGGGGAACTGCATTGAGAAACGGGACGGGGAAGAGAACCTCACCCGCTATGACTATGATGCCGCCCGCCGGCTGACGGCTCTGCATACCCCGGAAGGCGTCACCCGTTATCATCACGACATTCTGGGACGACTGTTAACCGTGGAATCCCCGGACAGCACCCTGCATTTTGAATACGACGACCAGGACCGGATAGTGCGGGAAATCCAGCCGCACGGAGAAATTCAGCGTCGCTACCCGGATAACCGCGCCGCAGAGCGGCAGTTGTTCACCGGAGAAACCGCGCCGCCGGCCGGCCCCGCCCGGTTTACCGGGCAGACCCGCCTCAGCCGCTGGCAGAGCCGGCGGGAAGTTAACCGGGCGGGCGAACTGATTAGACTGACACTGGAGGATCAGCCGCCCCTGACCATAGAACGGGATGACGCCGGCAGGGATACGGGACGTTATGTGGAAGGGGGATTTATTCTGCGTCAGCAGTACAGCCTGATGGGCCAGTTAACCGCACAACGGGCCGGCCGTAATCCCCATTTCTTCCGGCCGGCTGAACCGGAAGAGATTGCCCCCGCTTATGCGGGCGTGGCGCGCCGGTATGAATACGATGCGACGCTGAACCTGACCGCGGTCAATGACGACGGACAGCAGTTAAATTATCTCCTCAACGGCAACGGCCAGATAGTTTCGGTGGGTGAAGGCCGGACGCTGCGTGAACATTATCAGTATGACGCCGCCGGTTACCCGTCAAGGCGGTTTGACGGGGCGCAGGAAATTATGGGGGAAACTCTCTACCAGGAGGGCCACCGCCTGAACTGGGTGGGT
>NZ_JAZGJN010000117.1:0-1524 GCF_038085095.1 Photorhabdus sp. P32
CAATATGTCGTTGAAACTCGACAGGAAGGCTAGGCCAATTTTTACTGATAGGTTGGGGAGCGTCCCCTTTATTTATTTGTGCATCATCATGATATTTAATGTTTTCTGCATCAAGGAATAAGTAGGTATTTGTATTCATTATTATATCTCCTCTATGGTAATTAATGTCTTAATTATTTAAATTTGCTATTTTTAGATAATATATGATAAAAATGGCATTTAAAGATTTTATTAATTATGAGCATTAATGGTTGTCGAAGAAAGGCCGAGGATTTGTTTCTTTCTTCTAACAATGAATATATCACTAAAATTTCATTTTCTTAATTTTATATATTTCTATTTTGAACTGTATAAAAATAGCATTTACCGTTTTATTTACATTATTTGCTAAGTTAAATGAGTAAAACATTTAATGGTGATAGGAAAATAAAAGCTTAATTGTTATTGACATTAAGGGTACAATTCTAATAAATTAATGCTTTGATATATGATTGTTTTTTATTATCAAGCCGAATTTGGTTGAACTAAAATAGAATTTATTTTTTACATCAAAACTGTTAAATTCCAAACTTTCGGGACATGGTGGTGGTCGTAGTGTCAACTCTGAGCAAACACCGTTATTGAGACAAAGTTCATTTTGATTTCTAATAAATCATAAGGCAACAACGCAGTGAAAACAGGGCTAAAACAACGCTTTCATATCCTAATAGGATTAGCAGTAATCCTGATCATCATTCAATTGTTTGATACTGTAACCGGTGGCGCACTAAGTAATTTCGGCATCATTCCCCGATACGCTCAAGGGTTAATGGGTATTCCACTATCTCCATTCCTGCATGGTAGCTGGGGGCACTTATTCAGCAATCTCCCGGCATTATTAGTATTGAGTGCGTTATTGATGGCACATTCTATTCGTTATTATGTGCTAGCCAGCCTGTTTATTATCTTTGTGGGTGGAACATTAGTTTGGTTATTTGGACGCACGGCTATTCATATTGGCGCCAGCGGATGGATTTTTGGTTTGTGGGGATTGCTGCTGGCTAACGCTTTTTTCCTGAGAAGAGTAAAAGATTTCTTCTTTGCGATTCTCGTGTTTATGTACTACGGCGGGATTGTGTTTGGCCTGTTACCGTGGCAAGAGGATATTTCAACGGAAGGCCATATCTTTGGCGCGATATCTGGGTTGGTTTTCTCTTGGCTGTCAAAGGAATGGGTAATAACGGGCCATTAGTTTTATGGTATTGGGGGTAAGTGGATTATCCCCATTTCAAATATTTATTAATAAACAGCAAAAAAATAAACTTGGTTATCTTTATTCCGAGAATAAATTACCATTTAAAATAGAATGTGACTTGGAGTAATTAGTTCTGAATCCTGCAACAGCCCGTTTGTGATAACGGGCTGCTATAACCACTAATTTTTTAATTTCGGGTGGTTATGTCCATTTCAACGCTGCATCATCTACAGGCTGCCCTAAAACTTGTTTATCTTTTTTGTAATCATGCGGAACCTGCCAGTTTGAAC
>NZ_JAZGJN010000118.1:0-1543 GCF_038085095.1 Photorhabdus sp. P32
TGGTAGTGATAACGGGCCATCACTTCCTGTAACCCTTCATCGGTGCGGAGAATCGCTGTCAGTTGCCCGTTCAGGTTGTAACGCAGCGTCAGTACCGGTCCGTCGCTGTGGATAACCTGCGTCAGCTGATGGTGTTCGTTATAAATAAAGCGCAGCCGGTTGTCATACACATCCCGGAGTTCCGTCAGCAGCCAGCGCTGAGATGTTTCCTCTGCGGCCGGTGACGGGTGTCGCAGGGCAAAGTATTTGCTGACCGGTGAGTCACGGTGGCGGAGGATGTAACCCTGCTCGCCCCGGCTCAGGGTAAAGTCCGGGTGGTCCGGGTTGGTGCTGTGGGTATAAGCCGGTGGTAAAGCAAAGTAAAGCGACGCCCCTTCGGTAGTACGGATTTCTACCCGGTCGCCGGTCGTCAGGGCGCATTCGGAGAAGCTGTCCGTCCAGCCCGGTCCCAGTAAGCCCTGTTCTTCCGGCGCCCAGCTGCGCAAAAAGACCAGCGGCAGGGTCTGACCGAGGGTGATGTCGGTACGCTGGTCAAACAGCTGGCCGGTGGTGACGTCAATCGGGTCGCCGGTAAAGAATTTTTTAGTTGCTTCCCAGTAACGTTTTGCTCCCTCAGTTTCTCTGAAAGCTTTTTTGGCACAGCAGAACGTTTTACCCGATAGTATCTTTCCGGCATGTCTGGCGCCGGCAATGGCTCCGCTGACTGCCTTTGCCCCGGCTTGTCTGGTAAACAGTTTACCGAGACCTTTAATCGCTCCCCGGGAGGGCGGCACCAGAAATTCAACGGCTATCAGCACCGCCCGCTCCCAGGCCGAGAACTCTTCGGCGACTGCCAGGTAAGTGCCCTGGCCGGAGCCGATAAACACCGTTTTAGCCCCGGATTTAATGGTGGCGCCGCACACCAGTTTGTCATCCACCCGGGCGGCGGGAGAACCGTTAATAAATACGGTTTCACTGCCCTGGGCAATCAGGGGCGGCGCAGGGTGTTTGCTACAGGCAGCGATATCGGCCGTGGCCCTGGCAGCGGGTTTGCCTTCGATAAAGACATTGGGGGAGCCGCTGCCCAGTGCGCCGCTCGGCGGACCGACGCTGTCCACCATTTTTGTGACCGCCGAGCTGGCGGCGCTGATGACGTCACCCAGTGCAAACGTGGCGGCTGTCCCCAGGGCAATGACGGCCACGGTGGCCAGTCCTCCGGTGAGGATTGTCAGCCCCACCAGTGCCGATGCCGCAGCGAATACTGCGGCCCCTATCAGTGCGCCGGTAATGGCCCCGGCCAGCGCGCCCAGGAAGCTGGCATGTTTTATCGGGTCGCCCTCGCGGGCAGCCGCCGGACCGGGGCTGCCCTGTGGCGGGGAAACGCGCGCAGCATGTTGTGCGCCGACCCGTGCTATCCGGGTGACAATCTCATCACCAAGTGACATGGTGTTCCTCCTGTCAGGTCATCAGGCCGCCTGGAAGCTGTTGATAACGGCCAGCAGTGCATCACGCTGATTCTCTTCAAAGGGCGCGGGAGAAGTCAGGTTGAAGGTCAGCAGCAGCG
>NZ_JAZGJN010000119.1:0-1581 GCF_038085095.1 Photorhabdus sp. P32
CTTGCCGCCGCGCTGCAACTCGAAATCTATTAGGTATATATTTTATTCTCTTTCTATTAGTACCAAATGAAAATCATAAGAAAACATACAATATCTTGAAATACAAATTAAACAAATGAGCGGTAATTATAAAAATTTCATTTTGACAACCACTGAAAAACACGCTATATATTCTAAACAATAGACATAATATTAATTCAAAATTCAACTTATTCAATATTTACGAAACAATCCAGCATGGAAATTTATAAAAAAATATAAGGCAAGTTGAAAAGTCACTTATTAAGCGTTATTTTACGGCAGCAAGATAATATCGTCACCGTAGATAGAAAAAAAGACAAATAGGAAAGGATCAGTGCAAACTAAAACTAATTTGATCGCCTATTAAAAACGTTGAATTATCTAAATCGATCAGGATCTGAAATCTAGCGCCTGCTGGCGTCAAATTTCTTAAGACAAAAGACCCCAAAGCTCGCCTTACAGAGAAATTCCAGCCCCTTGATTTTTCATACTGGAACATAACAACACAAGTTCATTTGAGATCAAACTTTGAATAATGGAACCCATTCATCTTCCAAAGTCAAAGATAGCCTAAACTTAGTTCGTATCATTTACAGGAGTAAAATATATGACTTTAGATTTTAACGATAAAGTGGCAATTGTTACCGGCGGCGCTATGGGTATTGGTGCTGCAATATGCCGCAGACTGGCGGCAAACGGCGCAAAAGTTGTCGTGGCCGATCTCGACGGCGACGCAGCTCAAGCCCTTGCCAATGACCTTGATAATGCTATCGCCATTCAGCTTGACGTCTCCCAAGCGTCCGCAGTGGAACGCTTAGTGGCTCAAACGGTAGAGACCTTTGGAGCACTGCACCTGGCAGTCAACAACGCAGGGATAGTCGGCTCGCGCCATCGGACCGTAGACTATCCGTTGGATGATTGGCATCAGGTCATCAACATCAACATGCACAGTGTGCTGTACTCAATGAAGTACGAAATTCCAGCAATGTTGGCTTCCGGCGGTGGTGCGATTGTTAACATGGGCTCGGTCGTAAGTAATGTTGGCCTCACCGGCTCGATTGCATACGTAGCAACCAAACACGCATTGCTAGGCATGACAAAAACTGCCGCGCTGGAGTATGCAAAACAAGGAATTCGGATTAACGCCGTCGGGCCCGGTTGCATCGACACACCATTGATGTCTACGCTCGACACCGATGTAGTCCAAAAAATGGTCAAGCATCATCCTGTCGAACGTCTCGGAACACCCGATGAAGTCGCTGCATTAGTTTGCTTCCTATTATCTCAGGATGCATCTTTCATTACCGGTAGTTACTACCTCGTTGATGGTGGATATAGCGCACGTTGACCCGCTTGTATCCTAAATCATCATCATTTAAGTCTGTATTACGTTAAAACTGGGCAAAGTAGACAATGGCCTCCTTAAGCCGCGAGGAGATTATTGTCGCGTTGCCCGTATCAACTTTTCAGATCGAAATAAATAAGACGTCGAAATAGTCGATCACTTGAAGGGAACTCAGTTCGGTTTTTGCGATCTGATTTATCGCCAGCCAAATATAT
>NZ_JAZGJN010000120.1:0-1641 GCF_038085095.1 Photorhabdus sp. P32
GAAGGTTACCGGCCGGCGCTGACGAAATACCGCTGGAACAGCCAGAACCAGCTGACGGGGCTTATCACGCCGGATGACATCCGGTGGGAATATCGCTATGATGCCTTCGGACGACGGACGGAAAAACGGTGTATCCAGACCGGTAAGCTGACCACGTATCTGTGGGACGGCGATGTGCCGGCGGAAATCCGCGAGTATCAGCACGGCCGGCTGAAAATGGTCCGCCATCTGGTGTTTGACGGCTGGGAGCTGATAGCGCAGCAGACGCAACAGTTTACCCTCAATCTGGACAACCGGGTGGAACTGATGGCCGGGGAGGTGCAGACCCAGTATGCGGTCAGCGCGCCGACCGGCGAGCCGCTGGCGCTGTTCGACCCGGCAGGGAAACGGGTCTGGCGGCGACCGAAACAGTCCCTGTACGGGCTGCGGCTGGGCGGACAGGCAGAGAATCCCGAACTGGACCCGGGCCTCCGATTCGCCGGGCAGTTATGGGATGAAGAGTCCGGGCTTTGCTACAATCGGTACCGCTTTTATTCACCGGAAGCCGCGTGTTATCTCAGTCCCGACCCCATTGGGTTGCTTGGAGGAGAGAATCTATATTCATACGTCGGAAATCCGACGGGGTTCATAGATCCTTTAGGATGGGCTGAATGGATGCCCGGTAAGTTTAACGAGTGGTTCAATAAGGCAACAGTTGAAGACATTGTAGCTAATAAAACATCTGTTTCTTCCGCTTTAAGGGGAACTGGAGGAAAACATGAATTATTTCCTGTTTCTTTAGCTGCTAAAGCAAAAGAATTAGGTTTTACAGCAGAAGAACTAAAAAAATATGTTGTAGATACAGACAAGATTACATTCACAAATGTAACAGACTCCAAAGGAAATCCAGTTCCAGATGGCGGACATCATGGAAGCAGAGCAGGCAGGCATTTTCATAATAAATTAATTGCAGATCTGAAAGAAGCTACTAATAAACTAGATGCGAAGAAAATAATAGGCGAGCATCATCGTAATCATATGATATATAATAGGAAGTGTGGGTTATGACAACTGAAAATAGTGTGCATTTATGGATTGGGAATAATTTTTCCTCCGAAGATGAATATATGAAATATTTTGAGTTAGATTATTCTATTGAAGGAAATTTTGATGATCCTAATTATAAACTTTGCCAGTTTTGTAAGGATATTAATCTTCAATGGTATGATGAGGATTTTATAGGAATAATTCCACGTCGCCATGAAAATGTTTCTATAGATGAAATTTTAATTGATGCCGCTGTTGATCAAAGCGAATTTCAATCAATAAAAGACATATGTAATAGATTAGGAATAAAAGAAGCAAATGCCATCTTTTGGTATCAAGATTCAGAGCTGAGCATTAACCCACCATATAAAGAACAATATAATGGATTGAAATACATAGGATTGTTTAAAGGGGACTAATTTATTTACAGCAACAATTTGCTAATTATAGTAGATTATTTATAAATAAAACTATTTGTTCCATAATTGAAAAAAAATCAGGTAAATAACCTTAAATCGGAAGATCCTTGAAATCTTCCGATTTTATTTTTTATCTACCCCCTCCTTTAATTGGTTTTGTAGTCGCCAATGAGGGTCGCGATAGGAGTAGCCGGTA
>NZ_JAZGJN010000121.1:0-1655 GCF_038085095.1 Photorhabdus sp. P32
ATAAAATAGACTAGTTACATTCACCAAATTACCACTTTGAATAAGCCGGTAAAGTAATAGTTGAGCGACAACTGAAATCACTACCCCAAGCCAGACTAATGAAAGAATAAAGCCAGGCGCCAGGTGAAAGTCAAAAGGCTGGAAAGGAACAAACCCCAAGCAAAGCAGTAAACTGACACTATATTGCAGAGGTAAAACTGTAGAAGGAGCTTGATGAATTCGTTTCTGTAAAATTGCGCCAGAACTCATACAAGCCAATGCTGCTAAGGCAAAAGTAATACCCGCAAAGGAAAACCGGGACAACACCAGGCTTTGATACACTACTAATATCAAGCCCAATAACGCTAATAATAAACCCGATAAACGTACAATCGAAAAACGGCGTTCAATCACCAGCAGTGTGATAATCGGCTGAATTCCCATCACGGTAGCCAGAACGCCAGGCGTGATCCCGTTATCCAAAGCAAAAAAATAACAGATAGAATAGCCGCCAATTAATAAAACACCGGTACCAGCTACCTGTTTGCGTGTCCCATATACAGGCAGACAATGAGCATTACGCCTGAATAATAATCCCAGAAATATCAAAAAAATAAGCGCAATAGCAAAACGCATCGTGAGAATGGCAAATGCGGTACTGTGATCAAGTCCCCATCGAGAAAAAATCGCACCACTGCTCCACAATAAGACAAAAAGCAAGGTCGAGCTATAAGAGATCCATTGAGTTTTAGAAATCATAGGAATTCATACCTGTTTTACATTTAACGTACCCAAGCCAACGCAGCCAGCTAAATCTGGCAACACGTTGAATGTTAACCATCCCTCAGAGACGACATATTACACAGTTATGGATAATAAAGGAGGTGGAGCAGCAACAGGAGAAACGAAAGTAAAACGCATGTACACATTTGCTTTGGCTAATACCAGCCAGGTAAGCGTAATCAGTGTGCATGCAAGTAATGGCATAATCTGTATCTTTAACATTTACATTAATCATTCTTAAATATAAATGCATATTCCGCTATGGTCAAATATTTGTAAGCAATTTTCAACATCATGCACACGTCTATGTCCACCAAATAAGATCACCATTTTGCTGTAATCCTATAAAACAGCTCACGAGTAAACGCCGTTCCGGTGAAAAGATAGTATTACCATTCAGTACCGCATGGATTAAATTCCCATTCAGCAATACCAAATCCCCCGCATCAATATTAATCACCATACTTGTATGATCTTCCAATAATTCAGATTGATATGGAAAACCGCTGTAAGCTAAACCAAGAGCACTACGTGATTGATCATCAGGCTGAATATTCCATACTTTTAACTGCCCCCCATTTTGGGGAACGTCGGCGTAAAAATTTACCGCCATGACACGATTAATTTGTTGGATCTCAAAATCACTCTGGCGTGGATCACTCAGCTGTGCAAGATCATCATGAGGTAATAAAAGAAATTCACCGAAGTTATTCCAATACAAAATTTTTGCATTTCCCGCAGCAACACCTTGATACATGGCTGAACGCACTATCTGGAAGTTATTACCACTAAAATGAGTTACTCGATCACTGACATGTGCCATCGGTGTGTTTGTATCCTGAAATATCTCATTATTTGGCGGACGGAACTGTTTTGCTTCTTCTAGAGAGTGT
>NZ_JAZGJN010000122.1:0-1693 GCF_038085095.1 Photorhabdus sp. P32
TATCATGGCCGGTGGTCGAACCTCGTGAATGTGGTGAACGCAGTGTTCAGGAAGCTGCACATGCGTCGGTTGCCATTGTTTTTGGCCGTGAGCGGGTAGGGTTGACCAATGAAGAGTTGCAGAAGTGCCATTATCATCTGAATATTCCAACTAACCCGGAGTACGGTTCGTTAAATCTGGCGATGGCGGTTCAACTTGTCAGTTATGAAATTCGTATGGCCTATTTGGCGCGTCAGGATAAAAATGAACAGAAAACCGATGAGACGGAATATCCATTAGCTGATGATATGGAACGCTTTTATCATCATCTCGAATCTGTGTTAAATGATTCAGGTTTTATTCGAAAAGCGCATCCAGGCCAAATAATGAATAGATTAAGGCGGCTTTTTACCCGTGCCCGGCCTGAAGCGCAGGAACTGAATATTCTGCGTGGTATCTTGTCCTCCGTTGAGAAATGGGCGAAGAAATAGTTGAGTAAATTACTAGGTTAAATAGTTGACTAAAATACTCAGGAATGACACAATTTCGCTCATATTTCACCACGGGGTAATTCATTTATGAGATTGACATCTAAAGGGCGTTATGCAGTAACTGCCATGCTTGATGTGGCATTACACTCACAAGAAGGTCCGGTACCGTTGGCCGACATTTCTGAACGTCAGGGTATTTCCCTCTCCTATCTTGAACAACTATTTTCCCGCTTGCGCAAAAATGGTTTGGTTTCAAGTGTCCGTGGTCCGGGTGGTGGTTACTTATTGGGCAAAGATGCTAGTGAAATTGTTGTTTCCGAAGTGATTTTTGCTGTTGATGAATCAGTAGATGCTACCCGCTGTCAGGGTAGAGAAGGATGTCAGGGCGGCGATCGTTGCCTGACTCACGCCTTATGGCGCGATTTAAGCGATCGTATTACTGGTTTCCTGAGCAGTATCAGTTTAGAAGAGTTAGTCAATAACCAAGAAGTATTGGATGTTGCTGGTCGCCAGGATAACGATAAACGCCGTGCGCCTAACGGCAGAGCACAAGAAACAATTAATGTCAATCTGCGTCCATAAGCAGAGCTTGTGATGAATTGAAGTATTAGAAGTAGGGAGCATGTGAGCAATGAAATTACCAATTTATTTAGATTACTCAGCAACAACGCCGGTTGATCCGCGCGTTGCTGAAAAGATGATGAACTATCTGACCAGGGACGGGATATTTGGTAATCCCGCTTCTCGTTCACACCGTTTTGGCTGGCAGGCTGAAGAAGCGGTTGATATTGCCCGTAATCAGATTGCTGACTTGGTGGGTGCAGATCCGCGAGAAATTGTTTTTACTTCTGGCGCAACGGAATCTGACAATCTTGCCATCAAAGGCGCAGCTAATTTTTACCAGAAAAAGGGTAAGCACATCATCACCAGCAAAACTGAACATAAAGCGGTGTTGGATACTTGCCGTCAATTAGAACGTGAAGGGTTTGAAGTCACTTATTTGGCGCCTCAGAGCAACGGGTTGATTGATTTAAACGATCTGGAAGCCGCGATGCGTGATGACACCATTCTGATTTCTATCATGCATGTTAACAATGAAATTGGCGTGGTGCAGGATATTGCCGCCATCGGTGAAATGTGCCGCAGTCGCGGTATCGTTTTCCATGTTGATGCCACTCAGAGCGTGGGCAAGCTGCCAATTGACTTAACCAAACTGAAAGTCG
>NZ_JAZGJN010000123.1:0-1718 GCF_038085095.1 Photorhabdus sp. P32
CTTAAAATCCGCTTAAAGATACATCCACGACCACGCCTTTCACCCGTCGTCCCGCAAGCTGGCGTCCCCTAGGGGATTCGAACCCCTGTTACCGCCGTGAAAGGGCGGTGTCCTAGGCCTCTAGACGAAGGGGACCCGATGGTCAGCTTCGCAGACGCGCTTGCACTTTACTTTCATCAGACAATCTGTGTGAGCACTGCACTCAACCTATCTCAGGTAAGGAGGTGATCCAACCGCAGGTTCCCCTACGGTTACCTTGTTACGACTTCACCCCAGTCATGAGCCACAAAGTGGTCAGCGCCCCCCTTTCGGTTAAGCTACCGACTTCTTTTGCAACCCACTCCCATGGTGTGACGGGCGGTGTGTACAAGGCCCGGGAACGTATTCACCGTAGCATGCTGATCTACGATTACTAGCGATTCCGACTTCATGGAGTCGAGTTGCAGACTCCAATCCGGACTACGACAGACTTTGTGTGTTCCGCTTGCTCTCGCGAGGTCGCTTCACTTTGTATCCGCCATTGTAGCACGTGTGTAGCCCTACTCGTAAGGGCCATGATGACTTGACGTCATCCCCACCTTCCTCCGGTTTATCACCGGCAGTCTCCTTTGAGTTCCCGCCATTACGCGCTGGCAACAAAGGATAAGGGTTGCGCTCGTTGCGGGACTTAACCCAACATTTCACAACACGAGCTGACGACAGCCATGCAGCACCTGTCTCTCAGTTCCCGAAGGCACTTCGCTGTCTCCAGCAAATTCTGAGGATGTCAAGAGTAGGTAAGGTTCTTCGCGTTGCATCGAATTAAACCACATGCTCCACCGCTTGTGCGGGCCCCCGTCAATTCATTTGAGTTTTAACCTTGCGGCCGTACTCCCCAGGCGGTCGATTTAACGCGTTAGCTTCGGAAGCCACAGCTCAAGGCCGCAACCTCCAAATCGACATCGTTTACAGCGTGGACTACCAGGGTATCTAATCCTGTTTGCTCCCCACGCTTTCGCACCTGAGCGTCAGTCTTCGTCCAGGGGGCCGCCTTCGCCACCGGTATTCCTCCACATCTCTACGCATTTCACCGCTACACGTGGAATTCTACCCCCCTCTACGAGACTCCAGCCAACCAGTCTTAGATGCCATTCCCAGGTTGAGCCCGGGGATTTCACATCTAACTTAATTGACCGCCTGCGTGCGCTTTACGCCCAGTCATTCCGATTAACGCTTGCACCCTCCGTATTACCGCGGCTGCTGGCACGGAGTTAGCCGGTGCTTCTTCTGCGGGTAACGTCAAAATCCAGCCCTGTTCAAGCTGAACCCTTCCTCCCCGCTGAAAGTACTTTACAACCCGAAGGCCTTCTTCATACACGCGGCATGGCTGCATCAGGCTTGCGCCCATTGTGCAATATTCCCCACTGCTGCCTCCCGTAGGAGTCTGGGCCGTGTCTCAGTCCCAGTGTGGCTGGTCATCCTCTCAGACCAGCTAGGGATCGTCGCCTAGGTAAGCCGTTACCCTACCTACCAGCTAATCCCATCTGGGTTCATCCGATGGCGTGAGGCCCTTTCAGGTCCCCCACTTTGGTCTCGCGACATTATGCGGTATTAGCCACCGTTTCCAGTGGTTATCCCCCGCCCTCGGGCAGATCCCCAGACATTACTCACCCGTCCGCCGCTCGTCAGCAAAAGTGCAAGCAACTTTCCTGTTACCGCTCGACTTGCATGTATAAGAC
>NZ_JAZGJN010000124.1:0-1807 GCF_038085095.1 Photorhabdus sp. P32
AATCACTGATGATGTCATTAAAAGATCTGGCGGTCTCTTCGGGTTCTGCATGTACTTCCGCCAGCCTGGAGCCTTCCTACGTACTGCGTGCGTTGGGGATGAATGACGAACTGGCTCACAGCTCTATCCGTTTCTCTTTAGGGCGCTTTACGACAGAAGAAGAGATCGACTACGCCATTGAACTGATTCATAAATCTATTGGCCGCCTGCGTGAACTTTCTCCACTGTGGGAAATGTTTAAACAAGGTGTGGATCTAAACAGTATCGAATGGTCTCATCATTAATCAGACGGTTTCAGGAGTAACAACATGGCTTACAGCGAAAAAGTAATTGATCACTATGAAAATCCACGTAACGTCGGTTCTTTCGATAGTGAAGATCCAATGGTTGGCAGCGGCATGGTCGGCGCCCCTGCGTGTGGTGACGTGATGAAACTGCAAATCAAAGTCAATAATGAAGGCANNTGCGATTGCTTCCAGTTCTTTAGTCACAGAATGGATGAAGGGCAAATCTCTGGAGCAAGCGGAAGCGATTAAAAATACTGAAATTGCAGATGAATTAGAACTGCCGCCAGTGAAAATCCACTGTTCTATTCTGGCGGAAGATGCGATTAAAGCAGCGATTGCGGATTACAAAAGTAAACGCCAGGGCAGATAACACGGCCCTTGATAATAAGAAGATAGAAAAAAATTTGGCGGATACTGGCTGTTACATACCGTCTGGTATCCGCCTTTGCTGGTTTTTAAAAGTGAGGTTGTTGTATGTCAATTTCCCTTACAGAAAGTGCTGCACAACGCGTTTCGTCATTCCTGAATAACCGTGGAAAAGGTGTTGGTTTGCGTCTGGGGGTCAGAACATCTGGCTGTTCAGGTATGGCTTACCTGCTTGAATTTGCCGATATGATTAACGAAGACGACACCGTGTTTGAAGATAAGGGCGTCAAAGTTATCATAGATGGCAAAAGCATGGTCTATCTCGACGGTACAGAGCTGGATTTTGTTAAAGAGGGCCTTAACGAAGGCTTTAAATTCAACAACCCAAATGTTTCCAGTGAATGTGGTTGTGGAGAGAGTTTTAACGTTTAATTCCGTTTTTCGGCCAAATCCAGAGTAAGTTTAGATTATGGACTATTTCACTTTATTTGGGCTGCCGGCTCGTTATGCTGTTGATCGTGAACAACTGGCAAGCTGTTATCAAGAATTGCAGCGTCAGTTTCATCCGGATCGCTTTGCTAGTCAGCCAGAGCGTGAAAAAACGCTGGCGTTGCAGCAAGCCGCGACTATCAATGACGGTTATCAAACGCTCAAACACCCCCTGAAACGCGCTGAATATATGCTCTCTCTGCATGGCTTTGATTTAGCCAATGAACAGCACACCATGAATGACAATGCCTTCCTGATGGAACAACTTATGTTGCGGGAGGAATTGGAGTGTATTGCCAGCAAAGCGAATCCAGAAGCGGCATTGGCTGATTTTGCCGCTCGTGTAAGTGGGATGATTAAAACTCGTAGTCAGCAAATGGTGCGGCAATTGGATGAACAGCAGTGGGAACAAGCTGCCGATACGGTGCGTAAATTACGTTTTCTGGATAAATTGCAACAGCAGGTTGAACAACTGGAAGAACGTTTACTGGACGACTTTTAAGGAAAGCGTATATGGCTTTATTACAAATTAGCGAGCCGGGGTTATCCGCTGTACCACATCAACGTCGTTTAGCTGCCGGTATTGATTTAGGCACGACACATTCATTAGTTGCCACTGTTCGCAGTGGACAAGCGGAAACATTAATGGATAGTGAAGAACGTTA
>NZ_JAZGJN010000125.1:0-1810 GCF_038085095.1 Photorhabdus sp. P32
CTAGCTCTAAGAGATATAATACCGATAAAGAATAAATAATTCACTGTATTTATAATGTCGATATCGATTTGGCTTTGATAAATTTAAATATAGTTAAACTCAGCGTCTTTATTGATATTATTAATAATTTTATGGCCTTTATTATACAACAATGAAATATTTTCATCATAGATTAGATATACATTATTATTTCTGTAAAATTCTAAAAAAGAAATTTATATTTTGTTTGTTTGAGAGTTTTTTATCTATACAGATTCTATATTATAAATTTAAATATTTCTCTTTATAAATATCAAAAAAATGGAAATAAATTTATTATCGTAAATTTTTATCTATGTTAGCGTCTTTTTATTTTTGAAAGAATGGATTTTTTCGTTATTGTTCTTTATTGATTTGTAATTTTCCAATGTTGTTGGAGATAATTGATAAGATTGTTGGATGATTTTATAGCAAAAACTAATATGAATTTATTATTTGCAATAAATAACTCATTGATTAATGTTGAATTGTTTCATTTCTTTCCTAATTTAATTAACCCGTCACTGAAATCAGTTTTTATATTTTTCTTTTTCTATCGCTAAACTGATCATTTTATTATATGAATTTATTACAAAGATATAATATGTTTGTCTATTATCTAAATGAGTTTTATAAGGTTAGATGTTCATATTTCCTCATCGCTATTGATATAAATTTCATTGGTTTTAATTATTCATATAAATAATTTTCTATTTTGTCAATTTATTTATAACTATGTTGCAATGTTATATATGATAAATAACCGTTTCTAACGTCAATGTTTTTAAATCCACATAATCCTGTGAGCAACAGTCAATATAGTTATTTATTCTTTCGTAAAAGTGATAATTATTTAAAATAATAATTATGCTAAAATTTTAGTTTTGTTTTTTATTTATCAACTAATTAACTTATTGAAAGATACATCAATATAATTTGATTTTGTCACAGATGGAAAATTTCTCATGTTTTTATTGCCAATAGTGACATTTCGGTTTCTTCCATTTGCCAAGGGTAATTTCTTATTACATTTCTTCTTTAGTAACTTGTTTACAAACGATGTTTTATAAAGTTATTGGATCTATTGATACAGGTTGAGAGCGTGATAGATGAAGATTGAATGTCTGTTGCTGTTACTCGCCAAGCTGATTTTTCCTGATGTTATTGTTAGATGATATTTTTCATGCTGATCCGGTTAAAAATGCGTTTCTATTGTCTTTTGGTTTACTGAACAGCCCCTATTGTGGGATTACATTTCATTTTTATGAGAGAGCAACATGTACTGCGCTGTTGTTTATCAGCTTTGGGGCGATTTGGCTACTTTATCCTTATTTATGTTATGGATATATAAAACAAAATCCATTTTGGGTTGCTAAGTCGATATAGTCAGCTAAATGTTGAACTAATAGTTTTAACAATAAGTAAATTGTAATTATCTGTTTTCATAATTTTCACCTGATTAATTCTATCAAGTTGTATAATATTTGGTCTAAATATGATGGATTTCTTGAATTATTGAACAGTGGAAAATTTTAATTACATTTCTTTAGATAGTGTGATATTTCAATAAGTAGAAATATTCTCTTATTAATATGTAGGTATAAGAAACACATTAATATAAATATTCAGTGGTATAATAGTTAATTTTCTCTATTTAATTAATCATGTAATTGATATCGGTAACTTATTGATTTTATTTCTCGGAGGAAAGATGAAGAGGCCAGCTAAAGTGAGAGTGGGCCGGGCAAGGAGGGGGTGCCTAGTCTTGGTGTCTAAGTTTTGTATTTTTTGT
>NZ_JAZGJN010000126.1:0-1831 GCF_038085095.1 Photorhabdus sp. P32
CAATAAATTAATACTAAGATAATAATATCACCAATTAATAAACACAATGAAATTAATCAAAAGATAATAAAAACTCACCTTGCTATAATAATTATCCAATAAAATATTTATACTATTTTCAATTTCAAAAAAATAATTAAAATCAATAAATATAGGACATAATAGAAGTAAAAATATCACCGCCCAAGTCGATAACCATTACATCCTATATTTCCACAATACCTTTCATGCCAGAAGAATGCCAGACTCACCACTTTTCCACTACGCTTCAAGTTTACATAGGATGGAAAGAATAGCAGCATCGCAACTTCTATGGTGCTACATTATCAGTCTCTCAGTTTACTTATCAATTTTCGGTAATGGCCCCAATTTCACACCTTCTGGGTAATATTTCCAGCCATCACGAATACGGATGTTTTCATCCCAAGGCAATTTATATTCACCGTTTGCCAAATCACGCACCCAAGTCAAATAATTAGCTCTCTCTCCGCCAGGTTTACCAACATAGCCTCGGCAACCGAGATTAAAAATACTATTCTCCAGCGCCCAATTCTCACGAGCCTTATCCGCCAGACGCGGGAACAGTTCGGCGGTAACAATTTCCCACGGATTACGCTGACCTTGCTGGATAATGTTACCGTCATAATTACAAATCGTACCTTCACCAAAATAATAAAAAACCTCATCGTAACCTGCCAGATTAACCGATACGGTATACATTAAGTTCTGCCAGGCATTAGTGCGATTAGTCCAGATCCACTGGTCATTGACTTGGGTAGAATAACCGGAAATACGGATAAAAACATTGCAGCCTTTATAGGCGGCTTCGCGCGCTAATTCAGGAAACATACCATCATGACAAATACACACCGCCAGTTTTGCGCCTTTTGGCCCTTCACAGACCGGCATACCCAAATTGCCCGGCATCCAGGGTTCAATTGGCACCCAAGGCTGCAACTTACGGTAATGCAATACAATCTCACCGCTGCCGTTAATAATGATCGCAGCGTTATAAGGTGGCTGCGACGAATCTTCATTACGTTCCATTACTGAAAATACACCCCAGATATTATTGCGAATACACGCCTGGCGAAAACAGTCAACTTCTGGACCGTCCAACGATAATAACATTTCATCATAAGTCCAGATCTTGGTATTTAATCCCTGAGCAGAATATTCAGGAAATACAATAAGATCTAAATCAGGATAACCCGCTTTAGTTGAATCCATTGTTTTACAAATCTGCCGCACTTGAACCTGAATATCTTCAGGCCCCTTAATAACAGGAACAGGATATTGAATAGCGGCAATTAATAACGCCTCCTCCCACGCACTGACACTTCCGGTACTGCCCATAAAGACCTCTGAATGAATAGTAATTATTAAAATTAAATGATAAGTTTCATCGTTATACAGACAAATAGAACGTTATCTTTACCCATCGTTAAGCGATTTCACTAATGCATAATAGCGTCTCTTTTGTTCACAAAAATGCGATCTATAACATTAAATAAAAAAATTAATAACTTTGTAGTAAAGAATACCGTTATTAACATTAGGGTTAATTTGCCCTAAATAACTTTGCAAATAGTCGAGCACCTTGAAAGAACTCAACCCGTTTGAGTGATCTGAGAAGTTATAAACAGCGCCCAAACCATCTGTTTTGGCTTTTACCGTATGTTGACCATCAACAATCAGTTGGTAGGACTTAAATTCACTGATTTGAGTGTAACTACTAATAATGTAAGTGCGTAACAGTTAATAATGTAAGTACGTAACAGCTAATAATGTAAGTGCGTAACAGCTAATAATGCAAGTGCGTAACAGCTAA
>NZ_JAZGJN010000127.1:0-1835 GCF_038085095.1 Photorhabdus sp. P32
AATATTGATAGCCCTTATCGGCAATATTACATCTGGCGGGATGGGGTGCCTGAAACCCCGCCTAATAATTGGTTGTCGAAATTTGGCGGCAATGCTTGGGCGTGGCATGAGGAGAGCAAACAATATTATTTGCACCTGTTTGCTGTCGAGCAGGCGGATCTAAACTGGGAACATGAGCCAGTACGGGCTGAGTTGAAAAAGATTTGTGAATTCTGGGCTGGCCTTGGCGTTGATGGCTTCCGGTTGGATGTCATCAATTTGGTTTCTAAGCAGCAGGATTTTCCTGAAGCAACTCAGGGCGATGGGCGTCAGTTCTACACCGATGGCCCACGTATTCATGAGTTTCTACAAGAAATGAACAGAGAAGTATTCCAGCCAGCCGGAGTAATGACGGTTGGGGAAATGTCTTCTACTTCATTGGAACATTGTCAGCGCTATTCTTCATTGGATGGTGAAGAGTTGTCGATGGTTTTTGCTTTTCATCACTTAAAAGTCGATTACCCCAATGGTGAAAAGTGGGTTGCAGCACCGCCCGATTTTATTGAATTGAAGAAAATTTTTGCCAAGTGGCAACAAGGCATGCATCAACAGGCATGGAATGCGCTGTTCTGGTGTAATCACGATCAGCCGCGTATTGTTTCACGCTTTGGCGGTGAAGGTGTTTGGCGGGTGCCGTCCGCTAAAATGTTGGCAATGGTACTACATGGTATGCAAGGAACCCCTTATATCTATCAAGGGGAAGAGTTGGGGATGACTAACCCTCATTTTTGCCAAATTGAAGCGTATCGAGATATAGAAAGTTTAAATATTTATCAAGAGAAGATTGAGCAGGGCAATGATAAGCAGCAAATCTTATCGGTCCTGGCAAAGAAATCTCGTGATAATGGGCGAACGCCGATGCAATGGGATGCGACTTCCAATGCTGGATTTACTCAAGGGGAACCGTGGATAGCGTTGAATAGTGATTATCAGGAAGTGAATGCTGAAAACGCTATGCAGGATGAGGATTCAGTTTTTCATTGTTATGCACGCTTAATCAAGCTGCGTAAGGCGTATCCTGTATTGACTTATGGCAGCTATGAAGATTTGTTGCCGTCTCACCCTTGGCTATGGTGTTATGTTCGCCGTTGGGAGAACCAAACATTGTTGGTTATTGCTAACCTCAGCGCGGAAGTGCAAGAGTGGTCGTTGGATGCTGCTTTATCCGATTGTTCATGGGTGAAATTGATGGGGAACTACCCTGAAAACCAATTGCCGACAAAAAATATGCAGTTACAGCCTTATGAAGCTGTTTATTGGTTAGCAGAGTAACAATGGTCTTTATTGTTAGTTAAATGAATCGCAGGGTAGACCGCACTTTTTGCGGCCTACCTAAATTACCATCTGGCAATGTTTATTTAGAATTCATTTGAATTAACGTTTCAATGCTTCTGATAATTCATCACGCATTTCAGCCAGAATATCTTTAACAACGCGTGGATTACCGGCAACAAGGTTGCCAGAATGAATATAATTATGACCGCCGACGAAATCAGTTACGATACCGCCAGATTCACGAACTAACAGCTCGCCACCCATAAAATCCCACGGTTTTAGGCCAATTTCAAAGTAACCATCTACCCGACCAGCCGCAACATAAGCCAGATCCAGTGCAGCCGAGCCGGTACGACGGAAATCAGCGCAACGAACAAATAATTTACCCAACGTATTAATAAAAACAGTGGAATGATGTTTTGCTTTGAATGGGAAACCTGTTGCCAGAATAGTGCCGTCCAAATCGCGGGCATTAGTGCCACGCAGGCGGTAGCCGTTCAATTGCGCCCCTTGACCGCGGG
>NZ_JAZGJN010000128.1:0-1841 GCF_038085095.1 Photorhabdus sp. P32
TTGATTTTTTTCTTGATGTTTCTTAAAACGTATCTTTGAGGCTTGGGCGACATCCCTACGGATAGTCAAGAAACTTGAATCTTTTAGTTCGACCTCAAGAAAAAAGACAAACTGATTAAATATATCAGGGTGTTTAAATAGGAAGAAGTTTGGATTTCGCTTAGATAATAGTGTGAAGTCTATCACACGACCCAATGTGCTTTTCCCCAGATTATGTGTGTCTTTTTCTTTGTTTTCTGGGAGCCGAATTTCACCATATATAACATTAAGCCCTTCGTAAAAAGTAACGGGCTCAAAAAGAGATGGCTTGTTTGAATAAATTTTAGATAGTTTCATTGTTATTAGCTACATATTCAATGGCATCAGTTTTAGGACGATATTCAATGATACCCATAATAAATAAAAAGTTTAGAGCTGGGAGAAACAATACATCACCACCGGAAACTGCTTTCTTTGTATAGCTCAACAGGTCGCTATAATTCTCGATTCTCAGTCCCTTAAGACGTGAAAGAATAATCAAAGCTACATTGATTACTGTCTTGTCTGGATGAGAATGTTTAGTTGGTCGCAGCATATTCTTCTTCACTACCGATGTCGCAATTCCAATACATGTAAAAAAGCATTATTTTAGTAAGCTGTCTATGCTTTTTTAGAACAGGATCCCTTCCAAAAAGAAGATCGAAAAGGTAATTCATTACGCTATCAAAGTTTTGATATTCCTTTCTTTTTGCAATTATTTTCAGTTGAAACTCCTCAACTACATTTTCATAGAGCTGCATAATCTCTGCATTTTCTGGTGCAGCCAGAAAAGCTTTAATCTGAGCTGTCTCTTTCAAATATCTCCTTNNATAAACCTTTCTTTTGCTGAGCTGCTAAAGCGTATACAACATCAGAAAGATCGTCGGGGCTTACGATTAAAGGGGAGTCCACCGGATCAAGAGCAGCTCTCCCTGCAACTTTCGGAAAAGATTTAAGCCATGTTTCCAATAATTCTATACCGCAAAGGCAAATAGAGGATTCGGGTATATCGCACTCTTTTGCTAGATAGGATCTTATCTCGCTTTCTGCATTACCTGCCAGCCGCCTGTTAGAAAACAACATGTAGTGATCTAATTGTTTCGCACTTCGTAGCTTTTTAATCCTGACAATTTCTTTATTTAATACACTTGAGTCGCCATCAGGGCTGTAGAAGTCAGATTCCGAAAAAAGCCTGTTGTACCCGTTAGTATGTTTTGCTTGGATAATGATGGTACCACTCCAAGGTGCAGATGTACTGGGATAAAGAGCACTGGTACCTACAAACTTGGCATCTCTGCCTCCATCAGGGCCTTTCGAGAAGCCTTGTACGGCAATCCCATGTAGTTCCTGGCATAAAAAAACAATCAGTTGCTCAAACTGGTCGTCACTTAAATCTTCATAAGCATACTTCATTTATCTATACATTCTCTTGTTGGTTTAATAGGGGTAATTTCAAGCCGCATTCCAACTGCATTTAATGATGGACATAGAATTCTTATGGTCGGATTTCCAGTTGTTGAGAGCGCTCTGTAGAGAGATTCTCTAGATAAACAGTCTCTTTAGCAATAGAAGGATAATCCACCATGAACCTCGGCAACTTGTCTTGCAGTTTTCAGTAACAAACGAACATCTTGAGTTTTTCTGACCTCATTCAATTCTGGGCTAAGGTGTCTAATAGCACTCTTGTTTTTTACAGACTTACCCAATTTTTTACCTCCTTTTAACCAGTTATCAGAAGTTAGAGTACTGTAGCTCAAAAGATATAAACTATAAATAGCAATCTTAGCTAAGTAACTGGAAGAGTCTATTTATCGACAGGCTAT
>NZ_JAZGJN010000129.1:0-1954 GCF_038085095.1 Photorhabdus sp. P32
CTAGTAAAATACCGGGCTCAGATCTTGATGATCGAGTGATTTAAGTTGCTCAATTTTTTGGGAACAATTCACAAGGTCGGGGTAGTTTTGGTTGTTATATTTTTTGAATAATTATTAGTTACAAAAATTTTAATTATTCTTATTGAGTATTTTTTGCAAAATAACTTAATTTTAATAATTATTTTATTATTATTTTTGACATTGAATTTTACTGTTATTTTATTTATAAAAAAGACACTTTTATTTTACATTAAATTTCGTTATTTTAAATAAATTAAATTATTCATAATTGCCATTTACATTTCATATAATAAATCTAATTTAATTCTTTCAGAGAAAAACATTTATAGAATAAATGTGTAGGAGTAATGAAGTTTGTATCCTTGAGTTAATGAGCTAACTCCTTAATCTTGGTGAATAATATAGCTTAAATTATAAAACACGCTCGAAGACCTCGTCTCGCTTGGCTTAGTGCATGCTCTCTAAGTCGTCATAATTTATGTCATAAAATATTGAGTTTATCAGTAAAAAAATACAGACAAATAAGTCATAAAATTACTGCCTTCGATGACCGCTTTATAGTAACCAAAATTCATGCTGCTAATATTTTGTTCAATGTATGTATCAGCTTTTGTGTTGATGCATAATTGTTTAACTTAAAGTGTGGAGCAAAGATAGTTCAAAGATTCCTTTCTAGCACTCTAAGCAACTAGCAGCCTTATCTGTATCTGGTAGTAAAGCTCAATAACTTTTACCAGGTTTTTAACTTAAAAAGCCGACCAGATTCTCCTTCGTCATGCAGTTGAAGAACAATTTCTGTACTGTCAAATACTGGCAGTTCTTTAGGAGATCTAGTAGGAAGATCTGAATCTATTAGTGTGATAACAGACTGAATACCTAGTTCAACGTAATCACGTAAAATAGCCAATAAATTCTCTTTCTTTCTATTATCCAAAGACTCGAATACTCCATCGTGAAAGGCAAAATGAGGAAATTTTTCATCTTTATGAACTCTTAGTACTGCTAAATCAAAAGCGATACATAGCAGCTTTCTATAAGTATGTCCTAAGTCTGCACTTGTTGCGTTGCCTGATTCATCAAGGATTTCCGCTTTAAATTGCAAGTGTCCCTCTCGATTCGGGGATACACTAAGTAATGCCTTACGGCTAATGACAGTATCAACAATTTCACTAAAATAGAGCCGGATTTGAGAGAAAACGCTAGATTGATCTGAGTTCTGAGACTCAACATTATCCTCAATTTTGGATTGTAAATGACTACACTCTTCGGAAAGTGCTCGAATTTCAGTTCTAAGCTCTTGCAACTTGTGTAGATGTGCCTTTTGTCTCTCTAAAGTCTCAATATCCGCACGTAGGGAAACTAGTTCTCTTGAGAGAGTTTTATATTTGGAAAAAACCTCTGTGTCACTTAAGAATGACAAATTTTTCGAGCGACGTTTTCCCAGTTCGTTTAGTCTGGTATTTATACTTCTCAATTTGTCTTCAATTTCTGACTTTTCTTCAGTCAGATATCCAAATCGTTCTTCAGTTATAGCTTTGTTAAATCCTAACAGCTGTTCGAAGTCCTTTTTTATCTGACCGCTAAAAAGCACCCCTGCTTCATTGAAAAGCTTTTCAGCTTCTTCAGTATTGAATAAAATTTTATCCTCCTCTAAGGATTTTAGGATTTTCTTTCTACTCTGATTTAATGAATATCTTTCTTGATTAAGACTAGCGATCTCTTCATCTATCTCTTCAACAAGTACTTTTGTTTTCTCTTTGTCTTGTTGTCGGAAATCAAACGCATCAAGAAGTTCTTGCTTCTTCTCCGCATCTTTCTTCTTTAATAGCAAAATGCCTTCAATTTTGCTGATGTCTTCGAGCGACCCCCCCAACTCTTTCTTTACTGCTTTTTCAGTTGTCTGTTTCTCTTCCAGAGCTTTTTCTTTTTCATA
>NZ_JAZGJN010000130.1:0-1982 GCF_038085095.1 Photorhabdus sp. P32
CTTCTCAGGAAAACCAGATTGAAAGTTGGTTTACCAGTAGCGGCACGAATGGTTTAAAAAGTCAGGTGGCGCGTGACAGACTAAGTATTGAGAGACTCTTAGGCTCTGTGAGTTATGGCATGAAATATATTGGTAGTTGGTTTGATCATCAAATAGAATTAGTCAATTTGGGACCGGATAGATTTAATGCTCATAATATTTGGTTTAAATATGTTATGAGTTTGGTGGAATTATTATATCCCACGACATTTACTGTGACAGAAGAACGAATAGATTTTGTTAAAACATTGAATAGTCTTGAACGAATAAAGAACCAAGGGAAAGATCTTTGTCTTATTGGTTCGCCATACTTTATTTATTTACTCTGCCATTATATGAAAGATAAAAATATCTCATTTTCTGGGGATAAAAACCTTTATATTATAACGGGAGGCGGCTGGAAAAGTTACGAAAAAGAATCCCTGAAACGTGATGACTTCAATCATCTTTTATTTGACACTTTCAATCTCAATGATATTAGTCAGATCCGCGATATATTTAATCAAGTTGAACTTAACACTTGTTTCTTTGAGGATGAGATGCAACGTAAACATGTTCCGCCGTGGGTAGATGCGCGAGCGCTTGATCCTGAAACGTTGAAACCTGTACCTGATGGAACGCCGGGGTTGATGAGTTATATGGATGCGTCAGCAACCAGTTATCCAGCATTTATTGTTACCGATGATGTCGGGATAATTAGCAGAGAATATGGTAAGTATCCCGGCGTGCTCGTTGAAATTTTACGTCGCGTCAATACGAGGACGCAGAAAGGGTGTGCTTTAAGCTTAACCGAAGCATTTGATAGTTGATATCCTTTGCCTAATTGTAAGTGGAATGCTTGCGTTATATAAATCTGAATGACATCTACACTTTACAAAATTCTCCAAAACATCCACATTTGGGTGCTTGATAGAAGTTTGTGGGGTTGGTTTAACACTGTTCTCATTGTTATTATTGGCTCAAAGCAAAAGGAGATAACATGAAAAAATTGGCAGTTATGCTTGCATTGGGAATGATTAGCTTTGGTGCAATGGCAGTTGATGGGTATAAAGATGCAAAGTTTGGCATGACAGAAGAAGAGTTTCTTTCGAAGAGGTTATGTGATTTTGAAAAATTTGAGGGAGATTCTCGAATAGAAGAAGTATCACTTTATTCATGTTCTGACTTTTCGTTTGCTAACAAAAAGCATGAAGCAATGGCATTTTTTTTAAATGGAAAATTTAAAAGATTAGAGATTAATATTGGCAGACTTGTGAAGCCAGTAAGTAAATCGTTAACGAAAAAGTATGGAGATGAATCATCGTATCCATCACAAGAAGAATTTGATAACGCGCTAAAATACAATGGAGCTATGTCTGTAGGTTATGATAATAATACGGTATTAGTTGATATACATATAATATGTGGCAAAGAAGGCATAGAAACCAGTCAACTGATTTATACGAGTCCAGATGTTTATACGATCCCAGATTTCGGAGAAAAAATCCAGGAATTAAAGGGATTAAAGGAATTCCAAGAGTTACTGGAATTAGATCGTGAAAAACTGGATGAAGATGTTTGAGACGACAATAGCCACCTTCGGGTGGTTTTTTATATCTGTTTAGTCTCCAACATTTGGTAGTTAATATCTTTTGCCTAATGCTTTCGAGGTAAATATATTGCTGTTTTGTCGAACCCTGTTCTAGGGTTTTCGATCTTCCCGGCATTGGGGGTATATACAAGTAAAAAGGCCGGGTATTTATGAACTAATCCCAACTTGATCAGGTTATCAATAATTGAGAAGAAAAAATAACTGGTTCAGAAATAAAGTATGATAGGTAGAAAACAGTGCCTTAATAAATTACAGGAGTTATAATGACTACAAGGTTTGATATAGAATAAGGAAGACTGGCTTACACGGAGAAGTTAGGAATAGTAAGTAAAGAATCTTGAAATCCATAGGG
>NZ_JAZGJN010000131.1:0-2098 GCF_038085095.1 Photorhabdus sp. P32
ACTACAGCATTTGCTGTTTTTTCAATGAAATAAGAAAGTCTTATCCTGACTATCATCAAAAAATTCATCTTATTGTGGATGGGGCGGGTTACAACAAAGCTCATCTTGTGAAAGAGTGGGCTTATGTTAGCAACATTGAGTGACATTACCTTCCTCCATACAGCCCAAATTTAAACCCGATAGAACGATTATGGCAGGTTATGAATGAACATAACCGTTATTTCGCTGATAAACATGAATTTCGAGACAAAGTATTCAAATTTTTCACCACAACGCTACCTGATATAGCGGACTCGCTGATGTCTAGAATTAACGACCATTTTCAGGTGCTAAGAACTGCATCTTGAAGTTTTTTGGGTATATAGGTAGATTTAATGGCATACCAAAGAAGCATTTTGGGCTCCTTCTCAAGGAATATGAGTGAAAAATTAACACACTTGGTGTAAAAAATTAATTACACATTTTAAAACAAATAGTTAAGGAGAAAATATAATCGTTATCTAGGACAGTCCCAAAAAGAAATGAATTATGATCTTAGTTTCGAGATATTCTTGCTAATGGCACTATATTTTTGCATTGAAAGCATGGACTAGCATCTATGCAATGCTCCTTCAAGACATAAATTATCTTAAGGTATTATGGTTTCTTGTTCCATTTCAGACAGTAATTAATGGATTATTTCAATAGTATCTATCTAAAACTTTAAGTATAAATGGAATCTTATCAAGTTTAATCCTTTCCTTTATTCTTATTGTTTTTTAGAACTTCCTTTAACCTATATAAATACAGTAAAGCAGGTAAAAAATATATGAAAATATCATTCTGCATTCCAACTTATAATAGAGTTGAATATTTGAAATCGTTGGTAGAGAGTATTGCAAATCAATCTAATCATTCTTTAGATATCGATATATGTATCTCAGATAATGCATCTACTGATGGGACTGATAAGATGATTGCAAGCTGGCAAGAGATATTTAATATACCAATACATTATCACCGTCACCATGAAAATATTGGACCAGATAGAAACTATCTTTCAGCTGTAAATATGGGAACTGGCGATTATTGCTGGATATTCGGAAGTGATGATCTTCTTGAAAATGATGCACTTTTCTCTATACAAGTGTTTCTTTCAAAAGGATATGATATTTATCTTTGCGATCGAAAAGAGATGGATATTTCTATGAAAGTTGTTAGAAATCCTCATCGAAAGTGGTTATCATGTGATACCTCTACATTTGTAGTTAATGGAGGTGACGACTTAGTAAACTACTTTAATCATTGTCAATCTATCGGTGGAGCTTTCAGCTATTTAAGCTCTATTATAGTGAAGAAAAAAAAATGGAATGCAATTGAATTAGATGAAAGCTATGTAGGTACAGCATATTCACATGTTTATATTCTTCTTAGAATTCTTAATCAGAAAGGAGTCATATTAGAATATGTGTCTTCTCCCTTAGTCTTGTGCAGAGGTGAAAATGATTTTTTTGCAATTTCAGGAATTGCAAAAAGAATTAAAATAGATTTTTTAGGTTATTTGAAACTATCTAATGATCTTTATACAGAATCCTACTGGATAACTCAAGCATTGCATGGTGTATTACTAAGAGAGAGACCTTGGTTATATACATCATTAGCAATGGCTTGTTATGGCAATCAAGAAGATAAACAAGAATTATTATATTATTATGAAAAAATGGGATACAGTAAATTTTTGACAAAATTTATATTTCTTTGGGGGGAGCTTGCAAGATATTTGAAAAATTCTGAAAAGCTCAAGACTTTTATACGAAAGATTAAGTTATGAATATTAGTAGCACCTTTTGTTGATTAAATTAATTTAGCTAATAGTTAAAGTAAACATTAATATTGGCATAATAGCAATGACTTAATATATTATGAAATCACTTTGATTATTATTTTTTATTCGATCTCTTGAAAATATTTTCTTCCTATTTAGAAAAAAAGAATACATCAGGTAATAAATCCTTAAATATACCCGTTATCTTTCAAGTTGCCTCTTTGTTGGCTGCACTCACTCACCCCGGTCACATAGTTCTCTATGCTCCCGGAGATTCGCTCCCTTGCCGTCGCG
>NZ_JAZGJN010000132.1:0-2104 GCF_038085095.1 Photorhabdus sp. P32
CCAACCGAAGTGCCAAATGCCTCATTAACACAAAAAGGTGTTACTCAGCTCACAGATAAAACCGGTAACAGTAATACCCTCGCGGTAACACAGAAGCTTGTTTCTGATGTAAATGATAATGCTAATAACCGATTGGCAAAAAATCAAAACGGCGCAGATATTCCTGATAAAAATGAGTTTGTGAAAAACCTCGGTTTGTCGGAAACCGTGGAATTGGCGAGAAATGCGGTGTTAACCAATGACTTTAATTCATTAAAAACAGTGGTTGATAGTAAGGCAAGTAATAATGACTTAAATAAAAAAATGGATGTTGGGGCTTTTGGGTTGGGCGCGCGCGTATCTCAATACATAGACACTAATAGTCTTGTTGGATCAGGTTTTTATGTTGCCGACGAAGCAAAAGTATATCCAACACGGTGGGTATCAATAATAAGAGTAAATTATGGATCAAATACAGCTCAGTCAGAAATAGCTATAACAGGTGGTAACGTTAATACAGATAGGTGTTTTTTAAGAACATATTCAAGCAATTCTAACAAGTGGAATTCAATTAAAGAATTTCTGTTGATTGGTGTCAATGTTACAACAGACGGAAACGGATTTTACAAAAAGTCATCTCCAATAGTCGAAATCTACTCTAATGGTACGTTTTCAACTAACGGAGAATCAGAGGGGGCAAAAGTCACAAAAGAGGGGACCGGCGTATATCGTATATCAAACATTACGGGTTATAACGCTGATGGTGCATGGGGTGTACATGGTGGGATATCAGTACCAAAAGACAATAACGGCTTAGAACTAATTTTTATCGATGACCGTGTTCAATGTAATGGCTCTATTATCATCGAAACCTTTCACAGACAGCACTCTCACTTACCAACCCGTTTTCAGAACTGGCGACTTAAGCTTATTGATAAGAATAACGAGCGTGTATTTTATGAAGATGGAGAACCTTGTGATATTCCTGATAACTACCGTTTAGACGTCCGTGTCCAGATGCCGGAAGATATCAGTATGGAACGCCAAGCAGCAAGCGGTAGATAAGTTAAACAGTCGGTAGCTTATCAGGGATGGCTGGCATTTGCACACGAACAGAGATAAATCGGCCTTGTGGGATATCAATCAAATTACCGTCAGTGTAACCCTCTCTCACATTTCTGGCGAATGTTGGCGCATCTGGATGCTCACGATGATATGTCATGAGTTTTATTGAACCATCTTGCATAACTTCATAATCAATCCAGATGAGGGGTAACTTGTTTTTACACAACGGTATTTCAATTCCGCCATCCCCACCGCCCCAAGCGGCATCTGCATTGAATCCAAGAACTCCAGTGATGAAATAAACTCCCTCTGAAAGCCGTTTGACTGTTGCCTCTTTGGATTCGTCATTCGTTTTGAATGTGCCATCGGGATAGATTTCTACTATCGGGGAAGATTGCTTAAGGAATCCGTTAGTGTCGGGTTTTGCGTTACTTGTTGACCAAATGCTATACCACGGATTCCAACGACCAGCACCGTCGCCATTACGCGACCTAAAGTATAAACCACTACTTCCCGCATAATATGCAGCCTGAATCATAAGGTCATAACCACGAAATGCACCACCTCCCCCTGAAAGTTTAATACCAGGGCCCGTTATTCCGGCCCCATTTAGCCCTTCTGAGTATCCAAAAAATGTAGAATTAGGTGGAACTTTATCAAAATCATCGGTTGTAGAATATGAGTTTTTCCCAACAACACCACCATTTGTGTTAATGACTTCATCTATTGTTGCTAGTGTGCCGCCTTTCTCCGGTGTTATTAATGTATATCTGCGTTTGCGGGCTGCATCGTTAGCGTAAATTGTGATTCTGTTACCCTGTGTCCCTTCAAGACCAATGATGTGGCCGTTTGTCGCGGCAAACTCAAGATTCGGCCAATTCGAAGCATTATTGATTCTCAATGTGCCTGTTTGGACATTTAAATTACTCGAAATCGGCAAAGCCCTCACATCCCCGGCACTCAAACTCACATCCCCGGTTAGTGTTTTGCCATTAATTTTCCGACTGCTCGGCACGGCACTTTTTGCCAAATTTACCGTTTCCACTAAACCGAGGTTTTT
>NZ_JAZGJN010000133.1:0-2183 GCF_038085095.1 Photorhabdus sp. P32
TATTTGTAGAGGAGTAAATGATCCCACAGTCAGGATTATACCGGCGAACAGCTTCTAATAGGTTGAATGTCCCTCCAACATTGACTTCAAAATCCATTTGGGGATTATCGATCGAAGTCGTCATGGCAACCTGACCAGCCAGATGGAAGATATTATCTGGCATGTATTTAGTAATAACACGGGTTACATCATTTTTATTACGTATATCACCATGTACAAACGTTAACTTACCTTGAGATTGCANNNGGGAAGCCAGATTACTACCCAAGAAACCACAGCCGCCAGTGACCAATAATTTCATATTTCTTCCTTTTCAATCATATCATTAACTGCATTTTCTAGTGAAAATTGGGGGTGCCACCCTAGCAAAGATAGAATTTCTATATTTGCACAACTGTACATTAATTCATTCTCTCGCATAGGCAGAGCACCAAATTCAATACTAGATCTACTATGTGTTTTTGCTGCAACGGCCTCTACAAATGTTCTTACTGGAATTGCTGAACCAGAGCCTATATCTAGGCTCTGTCCATTACTAATTTTATCCAGGTTGAATATCAGGGTTTGAAAAGCGTCTATCAAATCTTTGATATAGATAAAATCTCGCAACTGAGTCCCTGCTGTCAGTTTGAGAGGGAGGTTACGTATACATTGGTGAAAAACATAAGTGGTAAACTTGGTAATATCATCGAATGGGCCAAAAAAATGCTCTAGCCGGGCATCGATGAATTTACATAAACCTGTAGAAGTTAGGTATTTCGCTAAATCAACGAATTGATTTTTCGTCAATGCGTATGCACTCACTTCAGGGGGAAGAGATGTTCCACAATTAATGAACGTATATGCTCTTTCCTTTCCTAGACACTCGAGTAAAATTATCGGAAATGTAATATTTGCATTGATAAGATCTTGCAACTGCTCATTTTTACGACCATAAAGCGCCGCTGTATTAATGACAATATCAGGACTAAAACTTTGGGCGGCATCACACCATTTTATTGTATCATCGAGATTGATTAGCTGTACTTTATCAACACAGGAGAGCCGAACCAGAGAAGAGTTTGTTCGAATAGTGCCTGCCACTTCGTGCTCGGAAATAAAGGCATTAGCCAGTTGACTACCTAAATAGCCACTAATTCCAGTGATTAATATACGCATGAACAAACGGGGAAANNTACCAATCCAGAAAGTTTGATTCATAATGCGGTCAGTATTGGTCAACTCGCCAACCACACGATAATTACGGTTAGCAAAATAGGGTTGACGGGTCAGGTTACCGGCAAACAGCAAACGCGTACCAATTTTAGCTTCGTCTAGGAACTTGACCAGTTCAACACGGTTAATACCACAGGTCTCTTTCAGCGTAATTGGGAAACCAAACCAAGAAGGTTCAGAGTTTTCGGTTGCTTCCGGCAACTCAAGGAACTCAGCACAGTTTTCCAGACCTGCTTTCAGATAGGTAAAGTTGGTCTTACGTTGTTCAACAAACTCTTCAACGCGCTCTAGTTGAGCCAGACCACAGGCTGCCTGCATATCGGTGATNNCCCAGTCGCTGACCAAAACGCTTACCACAAGTGTTATCGCAACCTGGTGCACAGTAGCAATCACGTCCCCAATCGCGGAAAGATTCAATGATCGTCTTCAGTTCGCCTGACTTGGTAAATACGGCACCGCCTTCGCCCATAGTGATATGGTGCGCAGGGTAGAAGCTAACGGTACCGATATCACCGAAAGTACCGACCATTTTGCCATCATAACGGGTGCCCAGTGCATCACAGCAGTCTTCGATAAGCCACAAGTTATACTTATCGGCGATACGGCGCACTTCGGCCAGGTTAAACGGATTACCCAAGGTATGGGCGATCATGATAGCTTTGGTTTTATCGGTCACTGCTGCTTCAATTAGTGCCGGATCGATATTGTAGGTCGGAATATCCACATCGACAAAGACGGGTATAAGACCGTTTTGGATAGTCGGGTTAACAGTGGTCGGGAAACCGGCTGCGACAGTAATGACTTCATCACCCGGCTTAAGTGCACGTTCACCCAGCTTATGGGAAGTCAGTGCGGTTAACGCCAACAGGTTGGCAGATGAACCTGAGGAGGTGGTCAGCACATGGGGTACGCCAATGTATTCCCCCAGTTTTTTTTCAAAGGCATCATTGAAACGTCCGGTCTACAGC
>NZ_JAZGJN010000134.1:0-2226 GCF_038085095.1 Photorhabdus sp. P32
CTCTTTAATTTCTACTTGATTCAGTAATGGGGTAATAAATGGAAGCCTCCAATTCTACCGACAACCATTTATCACCTGCTAAATAATCATTTATTCATTACCGGAATGCTTCCACGTAACCAACTGCCTAATTTACGCTGATAGAATGGCTGCGTATGCTGAATCAAATAATGGCTGATGCCACGCTCTTTTTCATCAACTAAACAGAAATCAATCGGTTCTTCTTCTGATGTGTATTCACAAGCAATACTGCCCGCTTCATGGATTAGTTGTTGAATTTCATCTGTGGCGCCATTTATTTCCAGCCCAATTAACAAATTAGGATTTTCATCCACATTTTTATCATGGGCTTGAATGATAAAAGCACGGCGAACCGGTTTACGTTGGCTAAATAAACTGACCAAAGCTTCAATGAGCTGCGAAGGATATTCTTCCGGTTGGCTAAGTGTTATTTTACTACCACTTGGAACATCAATCTCAACCGAAGTTAATTCACTTAATGAACTCATAAAAATCTCCAATCAGTTTTTTAGATAAAATAAATTTATTTTGCCTTCGCCAACAACAAATTAGCAATCGAACGAACCCCATAACCTGTTGCACCAGCGGACCAATGTTCTACCGCGGATTTACGATAAGTTGCCGAGCAATCAATGTGAACCCAACCTTTTTGGTATTCTTCCACAAAGTGAGACAGGAAAGCTGCCGCGGTACTGGCGCCCGCAGTATGCGGTGACGCAGCAACGTTGTTCAAGTCAGCAAAATTTGATGGCAGTTGGCTACGATGGAATTCAGCTAATGGTAAACGCCAGAACAGTTCATTCTCGGATGCAGCCGCCGCCAACAGATCAGCCGCCAGTTTGTCATCAAAGCTAAGTACAGAGTGGTAGTCATTACCCACAGCCGTTTTCGCTGCGCCGGTCAAGGTTGCCGCATCAATGATTAATTTCGCTTTCTCTCTGCTGGCATCAATTAAACCATCAGCCAGAACCAGACGACCTTCCGCATCCGTATTCATCACTTCAACAGATTTGCCATTACGGTAATGAATAACATCACCCAGTTTGAAGGCGTTACCACTGACCATGTTATCCGCTATGCAGAGGAACAGTTTAACTCGATGTTGCAAGCCTCGACCAATTGCCAGCGCCAATGCGCCTGTCAGGGTTGCTGCTCCACCCATATCCGATTTCATGGAATCCATAAAGGAAGATTGTTTCAGGCTGTAGCCGCCGGTATCAAATGTAATGCCTTTACCTACCAAGCAGGCAAACACCGGCGATTGCGGGTTGCCAGTTGGGTTGTAATCCAACGCCAACATAATCGGATCACGAGAAGAACCACGGCCGACGGTGTGAATGCCAGCATAACCCTGTTCACGTAAATCTTCGCCTTTAATAATGCGATAACTTACTGACTCGCCAGCCATACCACACATCAGGTCAATCGCACGCTTCGCCAATTGTTCCGGCCCAAGCTCTTCTGCCGACATATTGATGGTGTCACGCACCCAATCAATAATTTTAATTCGGCTTTCCAATTCCTGTTTTTCAGCCGCAGGCAATTGAGGCCATTCAATAGAACGGCTGCCTTTTGGCGCACGAAATCCTTGCCAGAAAGCCCAACTTTTTTCTAAATCCCAACCTTCGCCAACCAGAGCCACATGACGAATTCCCTGCCCGTCAATTTTACGCCCGGCACGTTGCACTGCCCCTAATTTACCTTTACCAACCAGATGAATCGTCACTCCTTGATCACTCGAACTAATCAGCGCTTTTTCACCCCAGCAAGCTGCTGCTGGTTCATAAGACAGTGTTATTGGCATGATTTGTTTAGTCATTCTTTTCTCACCTCTTATTATTACCGCTTGATGGCAACGAGGAGCTTATTCAAGCTTCTACCAACATAATTCTTCGTCTGCCAGATATTAATCTACAAAAAAACCGGCCAAAGCCAGTTTTTCAAAAGTTCAGCCTAACCTAAAACGATGACAGATAAATAACAAATTAATGCTATTTGTTATTCAAACTCATCCAACCAAACGAGCAGGATTGCTTCCAAAATTTTTTCATTGGATTTTTCAGGCGCATCATCAAAATCGCCCAGTTCACAAATCCACTGGTGCATATCAGTAAAGCGAACGGTTTTTGGATCTACCTCAGGAAATTTGTCATATAGCGCTTCACCGATTTCACGGCTGTTAGACCATTTTAGGCTCATTTATTT
>NZ_JAZGJN010000135.1:0-2309 GCF_038085095.1 Photorhabdus sp. P32
CAACCCACCCTGTCCTCCGCGCCGGCGGAGGCAGGCTAAAGGATGAACGGCCATGCGTGAACACCCTGAAAACCTGATTATCCGTGCCGGCAGTAACCCGATGCATCTGCCGGCGTTCACGGCAATCCGCGAAGAAATCAACAAAATCAACCACCCGTCTCAGCCGGCAGTGAACTGGCCGCTGATTGAATCGCTGGCCCTGACGCTGTTTCGCACCCACGGCGTCGATTTGCAGAGCGCGATTTACTACACTCTGGCCCGCATGCAGCTCAGCGGCCTGGCGGGCTTTACCGAAGGCTGCGAACTGCTGGCCGGGGTGATGGTCAGCCAGTGGGATGAACTGTGGCCGCCGCAGCCGGCGGTCCGTACCGACATGCTGGACTGGTTTAACACCCGCAGCGGCAACGCCTTACGCCAGCACGATTACACCCCCCGCGACCTGCGGATGATTTACCGGGCCGAGCGGGCCTTACAGCTCATCGTCGACCGGCTCCAGCAGTCCGACCTGAAACGCCTGCCGAAGGTCGAAAACCTGCTGTGGTTCTTCCAGAACACCGCCAAAAAACTGGAACAGACCCGACTCCTGCCCAAACCGGCCGCCAAACCGGTGCAGATGCCGCCGCTGGTTTATCTCGCCGGCACTGAACCGGCGCCGCCTGAACCGGAAACGGACGACAGCATGAGTGATGACCGCAGCCAGCCCAAAGTGCAGGTCCGTTTCCCTGACCCCCCGCCGCGACCGATGAGCGCCTTACAGGGGTTCGGACTGGGCGTATTACTGGGGGTATTTGTCCTGACCGGGACCTGGCTGGGCCTTTACCGGCCCTTACAACAGCAGATGACGGCCCTGACCGGCACCCCGGACGGGGCCAGACTGGCCTGGCTGTCTCATCCCGACCTGCAAACCTATGAACAGCAGTTAACCCGGTTAGCGGACACCTCCCCGCTGGTCGTCCTGCAACAGGCTGAGCAGCTCACCGGCACGGCGCAAAAAACCTGGCCGCAGGACCGTCAGCAGCAGCATGAAACGCAGCGCTGGCAGCAGCTCCAGGCTATCCGGCTGGAGACTGCGCCGGCACCCGGCAGCTGGCGCCAGACCCGGCATCAGCTCCAGCGGCTGGCGGACAAAATCCTGGAACAGGAGCGTAACCGGGGCAGTTTCACCCTCTCTTACCTGAAAACCGCGATTTATCAGATTCAGCACAGCCACAACCGTGACGTTCCGCTGGAAGAACTGCTGCGCCAGCTTGCCGCTGCCGTCGAACAGGGGCAGGCCGTCTCCCCGGCGCTGATAAAAAAGACCGACGACCGTTTTAACGCCCTGCTCAGCCGGTACTACGCGTTGCAGAAAGCCGCCGGACTGACCGCGCGCCCGGAACAACACCGCCCGTAAATTCAGAGAAGGAACCCTTATATGTCATTTCAGCCCAAAAAGACCGCCGGCCACCTCGCACAGCAGATAACCGACCGCCTCAGTTCCCCCGACGCCGGCGGCTTACAGTTCACCCTCACCGCCGGCGGACTGCCGCCGCACACCTTTGTGGTCTCCGCCTTCACCCTGAACGAAGCCTTCTCCACCCCGTTCACCCTGGCGGTCAGTTTAGCCAGCGCCGACCCGGCCATCGATTTCGCCGCGGTGCTCGACAACCGCGCCACCCTGACCATCCTGCGCGCAGGCAAAGTCGAACGCGCCGTCACCGGCATGGTCGCCTGCTTTGAGCAGGGCAACACCGGCAAACATCAGACCGGCTATAAAATGACGGTCCGGCCCGATATGTGGCGCACCACCCTGCGCCAGAATTCACGCATTTTTCAGCAGCAGGATATCCAGACCATTATCACCACCCTGCTCAAAGAAAACGGCGTCCGGGATGTGGCGTTCAGTCTGCGCAATCCGCACCCGGAACGGGAGTTCTGCGTCCAGTACCGCGAAACCGATTTTGAATTTCTGCAACGACTGACCGCCGAAGAGGGCCTCTTTTACTTCTTCGAATTCAGCAACAATAAAAACACCCTGGTGTTTGCCGACGATGCCGGCTCCGTGGTCAAAGGCCCGGTACTGCCCTATCACCCCGGCGACGCCGAACAGGCCCAGCAGCTGTGCATTACCCGGCTGACCCGCCAGGCTCAGGTGCGACCGGCGGTGGTGGAACTCAAAGATTACACCTTCAAAAACCCGGCCTGGGCGGCGGAGTTCCGTCATCAGATGCGGGAGCAGGACCTCCAGCATACCGGCTATGAACACTTTGATTTTCCCGGCGGCTTCAAAGACGGGCAGCACGGCGCCGATTTCACCCGCTACCGGCTGG
>NZ_JAZGJN010000136.1:0-2353 GCF_038085095.1 Photorhabdus sp. P32
GAATTATACAACTAATGTAAACGTTAATTACATTTAACACCGGCATGAAATAATTTCAAATTAAAACTAATTTCCATATATATTGTTTTGTCATAATGAAATAATACGACCGATGTATATATTAATTATGTTTAATATCACCAATAAATAATTTTAATTTAAAAATAAATTATTTTGAGATTGTTTTTAAATAAAAAAATCACACAATTAATCACTTATTTAAATGTATTTGACTTATTATATAATAGAAAAATAGTAGATTAGGAACTCCAACCACATGGGCAGAAGAGAGAATGCGGAATACAGAAGACAGAAGACAGAAGACAGCAAAATTACACGTCCAGACGCTCAAAGTGACTAAACGAATAACCGCATCCAGTCAGATGCGGTTGTGTTGTTGTGTTATGAAAGGATGAAATCAGCCTCTGTCAGCGGCTCTCCAACGATCTTCACCCCAAAACCATCTTGGGATAATTCTCCCCCCATATTAATAACGAAATCATTTACCTTGTTAACGCTATCATAGCTGATCACTGCTTCCCCAACGGTACCAGTGAATTCTTCGACAAACTTAATACTACCTTTCCCTGCTTCACCTAGATCGAACAACGACAAATCAATCTTATCTTCACCGGAAATAAAGTCATGGACCCAATCACGCTCAAGAAAAGGTGATTCCTTGGCGTTCAGGTAGACAAATGTATCTTTGCCTTCCCCACCCCAAAGATGATCAGCTCCCAGGCCACCGTAAATAATGTCATCACCGGCTCCGCCCTTCAGAGTATTATTGGCATCATTCCCTATCAGAATATCATTACCACTGCCGCCAATCGCATTTTCAATCGTGACGCCGCGGGCAATAGAGATGTTTCCTTTCAGACCACCAACATCCGAGAAAGAAGCTTCATTCAAGTTGATACGTTGATCCTGAGTAAAACCAGAGAAATCAAAGGTATCATTACCACCCGCATCCCAGGCAGTGAACACGATTTTGCTCTTTGCATCTTTTGCAGTAAAGAAATCGCGATCGGTGTTGGAATTAAAGCCATATATCGTGTCACCGGTACGGGTAGTATTATTTGCGCCATACATTGCTTGAATGGCTGAAATATCGTTAAGTAATGGCGCAGATGAATCAATACCTTTAAAGTCCTGTCCGGTATTTTTTTCACTGAAATAACCCATAACGGTATAAGCGCCGCTATCTTCAAAATAGGTCGCCTTGTTCTTGTAAGTCGGTATTACATCATCAGACGCATCATAATCAGCCGGATGATCCAACCCTAATGTATGACCAATCTCATGAGTAAACGTATGGCGGCCATAACCATTCAATTCAATATCATTTTTTAAGAAAGTACGGCTTTCCGCATTATACCAAGTTCCTACTTGTTTCAAATGCGGATACGGCATCTCAGCAAATGCATAATCCCCCGTTAAACTAAAATCAAAGAAACCAAAAGTGACATTCGCCTTACTCGCATCAGAGGTTTCGGTGAATTTAATATTGGCGACATCAGTCCAAGATTGAATTGACAGTTTTGCCGCCGCTTTTTGCTCTTCATTAAATGCTGAAAAGCCATAAATACTCCACGGCATATTATCCGGTTCACTCTCCAGGAAATTATACGTTAATTGGAAAGTTTCAGATTTGTCATTACTCTGATGCCCCCAACGATAATCACTTCGGATTAACTCTTTCGCCGCATCTTTACTAGGCTCATGCCCAACGACAATATTAGGATCTTTACCTGGAATATAAGCCTGTAGCCAAGTCAGTACCTCATTTGCCTTTGCTGAACCATTAACTTCTTCCAAATATGAAATCTTCCTCTTTAATGACATATATTTCTCCATAAGTTAAAATCTTAAATATAAAAACCTTTTTATTTAATTAAACACCTGTCAATAAAACCTATAAGTGATGGGCTATCCCGGCCACGCAATTAAAAATCCCTTCCCATAAAAGTAACACTAAAGTTAATTACATAAAAAACAATTAACATATTTTTTTAATATAAACGTGATAAAAATAGCATAAAACAAATATACCTAATAGATTTCGAGTTGCAGCGCGGCGGCAAAGGAGTGAATCCTCGGGAGCATAGCAAACTATGTAACTGAGGTGAGCGAGTGCAGCCAACAAAGCAGCAGCTTGAAAGATAACGGGTATAGGGTAACGCATATGGCTACTTTGTCGATAGAAAAATCGTCTCCATCTTTATTTGGCGGCGCTATGATCATTAGTGGAACGATTATTGGCGCTGGCATGTTTTCTTTACCGGTTGTCATGTCAGGAGCATGGTTTTTCTGGTCAATCGCCGCTTTGATTTTTACCTGGTTTTGCATGTTG
>NZ_JAZGJN010000137.1:0-2426 GCF_038085095.1 Photorhabdus sp. P32
TCTACGTGGACGAATCTGACAACCCGATTTCAGGCGGCCTGTTCAGTCATTTCAGACTGACTCACACGCTGTATTAAGGGAAAATTTTCTTCATTGCAAAATAGCAACCCACCCTGTCCTCCGCGCCGGCGGAGGCAGGCTAAAGGATGAACGGCCATGCGTGAACACCCTGAAAACCTGATTATCCGTGCCGGCGGCAACCCGATGCATCTGCCGGCGTTCACGGCAATACGCGAAGAAATCAACAAAATCAACCACCCGTCTCAGCCGGCAGTGAACTGGCAACTCATTGAATCGCTGGCCCTGACGCTGTTTCGCACCCACGGCGTCGATTTGCAGAGCGCGATTTACTACACTCTGGCCCGGATGCAGCTCAGCGGTCTGGCGGGCTTTACCGAAGGCTGCGAACTGCTGGCCGGGGTGATGGTCAGCCAGTGGGATGCACTGTGGCCGCCGCAGCCGGCGGTCCGTACCGACATGCTGGACTGGTTTAACACCCGCAGCGGCAACGCCTTACGCCAGCATGATTACACCCCCCGCGACCTGCGGATGATTTACCGGGCCGAGCGGGCCTTACAGCTCATCGTCGACCGGCTCCAGCAGTCCGACCTGAAACGCCTGCCGAAGGTCGAAAACCTGCTGTGGTTCTTCCAGAACACCGCCAAAAAACTGGAACAGACCCGACTGCTGCCCAAACCGGCCGCCAAACCGGTACAGATGCCGCCGCTGGTTTATCTCGCCGGCACTGAACCGGCGCCGCCTGAACCGGAAACGGACGACAGCGTGAGCGATGACCGCAGCCAGCCCAAAGTGCAGGTCCGTTTCCCTGAACCCCCGCCGCGACCGATGAGCGCATTACAGGGGTTCGGACTGGGCGTATTACTGGGGGTGTTCGTCCTGACCGGCAGCTGGCTGGGCCTTTACCGGCCCTTACAACAGCAGATGACGGCCATCACCGGCGCCCCGGACGGGGCCAGACTGGCCTGGCTGTCTCATCCCGACCTGCAAACCTACGCGCAGCAGTTAACCCGGTTAGCGGACACCTCCCCGCTGGTCGTCCTGCAACAGGCTGAGCAGCTGACCGGCACGGCACAAAAAACCTGGCCGCAGGACCGTCAGCAGCAGCATGAAACGCAGCGCTGGCAGCAGCTCCAGGCTATCCGGCTGGAGAATGCGCCGGCACCCGGCAGCTGGCGCCAGACCCGGCATCAGCTCCAGCTGCTGGCGGACAAAATCCTGGAACAGGAGCGTAACCGGGGCAGTTTCACCCTCTCTTACCTGAAAACCGCGATTTATCAGATTCAGCACAGCCACAACCGTGACGTTCCGCTGGAAGAGCTGCTGCGCCAGCTTGCCGCTGCCGTCGAACAGGGGCAGGCCGTCTCCCCGGCGCTGATAAAAAAGACCGACGACCGCTTTAACGCCCTGCTCAGCCGGTACTACGCGTTGCAGCAAGCCGCCGGACTGACCGCAGCCCCTGAACACACCCGCCCGTCAATTCAGCACAGGAACCCTTAATATGTCATTCCAGAAAAAAACCGCCGGCCTGACCGGCGCCGGCCACCTCGCACAGCACATCGCCGACCGCCTCAGTTCCCCCGACGCCGGCGGCTTACAGTTCACCCTCACCGCCGGCGGACTGCCGCCGCACACCTTTGTGGTCTCCGCCTTCACCCTGAACGAAGCCTTCTCCACCCCGTTCACCCTGACCGTCAGTTTAGCCAGCGCCGACCCGGCCGTCGATTTCGCCGCGGTGCTCGACAACCGCGCCACCCTGACCATCCTGCGCGCAGGCAAAGTCGAACGCGCCGTCACCGGCATGGTCGCCTGCTTTGAGCAGGGCAACACCGGCAAACACCAGACCGGCTACAAAATGACGGTCCGGCCCGATATGTGGCGCACCACCCTGCGCCAGAATTCACGCATTTTTCAGCAGCAGGATATCCAGACCATTATCACCGCACTGCTCAAAGAAAACGGCGTCCGGGATGTGGCATTCAGTCTGCGCAACCCGCACCCGGAACGGGAGTTCTGCGTCCAGTACCGGGAAACCGATTTTGCCTTTCTGCAACGACTGACCGCCGAAGAGGGCCTCTTTTACTTCTTCGAATTCAGCAACAATAAAAACACCCTGGTGTTTGCCGACGATGCCGGCTCCGTGGTCAAAGGCCCGGTACTGCCCTATCACCCCGGCGACGCCGAACAGGCCCGGCAGCTGTGCATTACCCGGCTGACCCGCCAGGCTCAGGTGCGACCGGCGGTGGTGGAACTCAAAGATTACACCTTCAAAAACCCGGCCTGGGCGGCGGAGTTCCGTCATCAGATGCGGGAGCAGGACCTCCAGCATACCGGCTATGAACACTTTGATTTTCCCGGCCGCTTCAAAGATGCCCAGCACGGCGCTGATTTCACCCGCTACCGGCTGG
>NZ_JAZGJN010000138.1:0-2445 GCF_038085095.1 Photorhabdus sp. P32
CGAAATCTATTGGGTATAAATCTTCTCACTAAATAGACCTGGTATATCCATATATCAACTACCAACAAAACCGGCTGTATTGCCAATATTAGCCCTATGGAAAAACAATAATCCTATGAAATATTTAACACACAAGCAATTAAAAATTATATAATTCAGGAAACTAAAATAACAAGCCAACAAAAACTTCATTATTAGATATATCATATGCATTATACTTCCTTCATTTATTCCCTCAACAAAGGAAAATGGTTAAACATCTGGAAATTATTGAGCTAACCTCTTAGCATGAGTCCATAAATTTATGAAACAGTACCCAAATGGCTATATTCACCAACCGTAAAATAACAGCCAATGCCTATGGACTCTCCTCTGGTGTCTTCTGGGGTCTAAGTGGCGTACTTTTCGCATTATTACTAAAAAACACCGCACTTTCCTGTTGCTTTTTCATTCCCATCGTACTCGCATTCCTAAATGATACGATTTCATGCGGATATATGTTTATATATCTTATAGTTAAAGGAAAATACCGAACTATATGCCTTATCCCCAAAAACAAGAAAAATGGAATAATTATACTGGCAGCTATATTTGGCGGCCCAATTGGCATGTCTTGTTATATTTTAGCTATTCAATACATTGGTATTAGCTACACAGCAACTATTTCAGCAACTTACCCTGCTATTGGCGCGCTAATTTCTTTTTTCCTGCTTAAAGATCGTATTCACCTTATCGGTATATTGGGATTAATACTAGCTGTTATATGTACCATGATACTAGGTTATTCAGCATCAACTCAGACAATATCTGGCTGGATAGGCTTTATTTTCGCTTTTATATGCGCACTAGGCTGGAGTTCCGAAGTTGTTATCAGCTCTTATGGCATGAATAAAGATATACCTGCTGATATCGCTTATTTCATCAGACAATTATCATCCTCCGTAGGCTATTTAATTATTATCATATTATTCGTTCACTCCTTTCCTGGAATTGTAAATATATTCTCAAATATAGAATTATACTCCTTATTATTCTTCACTTCTCTGGTAGCCACGCTATCGTACCTCTTCTACTACAAAGCAATCAGCATACTTCAACCCATCCGTGCTATGAGTTTAAACATCACTTATGCTATCTGGGCAGTAATTTTTGCTTGTTTGCTGGTAGATGAACCCGTCTCTATAAATCTATTACTCCTATGTGTAGGAGTTTCTTTAGGTTCATTCCTAACTGCTGTCAATCCACTGAATATCAAAAAACTAATTTTAACGCTTAAATAAGTGCGATTCTATTCGCAGCAAGTTTAAGTTCGTTTTAATGCTATCGTTAAAGAAAAACTCTAAAGCTCTACTAGCGATCAATAACATATTGCCAAATATTCTCGAACCTACACCAACCATTGCTCCTTCCCTGACTTTCAAACAACAATCACTACTGGATTTACCTATCATGGGTTGAAGGATGGGAACATAATTATCCCACCAATCACAATGCTAAATAAGCATGATGTCACAATTAATCTTTACTATCGGATGGATACCACGGAAATACTGCCACATCCCGAGGCGAGTGGAATAGAAGAAAACCTGTTGAAAAGCAAGGCATCATAGTATGTTTTGGTAAGATCTAACCACCATTCCATGAGCGGCAATACAGATTTCAGCTAACTGTATTCTACCAATTAGTTAAACAAGTTGGCTGTTAAGCTTGACCTAGATAAATTTACAGTCTAATCTCCCCTCAACTAGTTACAAAATCTTATCCCCCATTACTTTTTGTTAAGACAGACAAAAGTATTGGAAAATCAGTGCAATAGGTAAGATTTCCGAATATTACAGGCACTCTGGGAGCCAGAAACCTAGTGCGGTAGCTATATCTAATGATTCTTAAGATATCAATTCAGGCTTTTCATAATGTAAGAAAAACTAACTAAACAATCTCATTTAATGATTCTCGTAAAATTAACCCAGACTCAAAAATAACATAAATTATTTTATTAAATTTTTATTAAATTAATATGAAAAACACCATTTTAACTGAGAGTTCTGACACTAGATTATACCTATAGCTCTATAGCGACGAGCATATTTAACAATCTCTTCCCTGTATATGACAAACCAATCATTATCAGTACTGATGTTGACTAGAGACACAAGATATTCTTAACTTATTACAACTCCTTAAAACCAAATAAAGCTTCAAACGCCTTTTGAACAACAGAAATAACTTAGGAATTAGGAATAGTTAGTTACGAGACTTAGAACACACTTGAAGGATTAACCCAGATATTCACTAACCAAGAAAATAGCATGAAAGCCCCTGTCTATCACCGACCTAATGCACTTTAAAAATGCAAAAATATTAAAAAACAAGATGTTTCGTAATCTTTCCCTGAGTCGAATCCGAGTTTTCTGCTAAGATTCAAAAGGTTTGTCACTCAAAAAT
>NZ_JAZGJN010000139.1:0-2597 GCF_038085095.1 Photorhabdus sp. P32
AAAAATTTTCAAGGATTTGAGTGATAAAGTAAGAAGTAAAATGACTTCATGATATATGAAGTCATTATTCTCACTATAATAACAAGTCTATTTAGCTATTAGTTAAATTATTTTAGTCAACAGAAAATGCTATTAATATTTATAACTTACATTTTTTACAAAGAACTTTAGTTTTTTTGGGATTTTTCAAAATATCTTGAAAATCTTCCCTAATAAATATAAGTTTTTTTAAATTACTCCCTTAATATATATTTACATCTCAATTTTGTCTTTCTGGCATGAAAGAATTTTTTCTCTAGAATAATTATTGATTTTTTCTATACTTTCTCTGTCAAGCTTATTTAAATCTTCGTGTTTTTTCATTGATAACAACCAATTATAATGAACTCTGTTAGCAACATGATAAAAACCAGCACTACCAGCTAAAAATCCTTTTCGGAGGAAATAATTAACAAAAAAACATTTCAATGATTGCAATATTAAATAGTACGGGGGGCGATATTTAGTTTGTTTAGCGTGGACATCAGTGTAACTATCATGAAGACGTTGAACTGCGCTAGCAGTATGTGATATAAAATGGTGAATAAAGAATTTACTTGGCATTTGATAAACTCTTTCTTTTGCCACAGTTGGTTTTCCATATTCGTGCATTCTATTTCCTGAAAAATCAATTGCGTCTTTTTTAAAAATACGATTTGCTCTACTAGAGAGTGAATTGTTGCAAAACTGCCCGTAATAGTAATCTTTTTTTACTATGGATATGATGTCAGCCAAGTCATTATCAATGACATGCTTTATTTTCATTGAGGTATCTTGACTTATCATCTCATCTGCATAGGCCCAATAGACCCAAGGAGTTTTCACTGTATTAAGTATTTTTCCTGTGGTTATTTCATTCTCATTCCATCCAGGATTAGGGTTTTTATTTAAAAAAATTTGGCAACCATATTTTTTGGCAATTTCAATCGTTTTGTCTGTGCTATAATTATCAGCTACTAAGACATGCCCAAATGGTTTTAGGTTTTTAATTACACGTTCAATTCTACTTTCTTCATTATAAGTAAAAATAACGAAAGTTAACTCGTTCATGAAATTATTCATTTAATATTTCCTATTTAAACTAAATAACTTTGCAAAATAGTCTCTCACTTTGAGAGAGCTCAATCCAACTTCAGCGATCTGATTAACTATTAAATCAAAATAGGATCACTAACTAAAAGGCGGCTTACACACTAAAATTCTGAAACCATTATTATGATGAAAAAATGGCTTTAAATACAGCCAGCTTAAAGTCCAATCTCATCCGAGCTTTTACGAAGATGAAGAGGGTATTGGCTAATATATCGAGGCTAATTGATCCCTAAAAGATTTAAATTTATTTATCAGTTTGTTAGATAAGGTTAAAATGGATTTATCCACCGGCCAAAAGTTTAATTTATTGTTTTTGCTGACCTATTTCTCTTGACTGATAAAAGAGAAATTGTTGTAGTTATCTTTACATGATCACAATTGCTCGCAATCATCAATGTCATTGCATGTGGCAATTATTGCTAAAAATGGAACAGTTTATGGTTGCTGTTTCACTTTCCCTTGGAAGCTAGTCTAGTAAAACAAGGGTGTAGCGATAATATATATAACTATTTAGGTTTAGGTGATTTATGCGTATTAATCATAATATACATAACCACACAAAATTGACTAAAGATAATTCCTAATGCTACAGTAATAAAGACATTCATCTTTGTTATAGTATATATGGATAACATTACAGCCATAACTGCAAACCCTAATACACCTGATGTTGCAAAAATTGACAATTTACCATCTTTAATATTATATAAATGATTATAAGTGCCTATAATAGCATTACTGCCTTCTTGGAGTACACCAACTGGGAGTAAAAATAAATATGGATAAAAATTATCTTTCTCGGCAATGTGAAAAAATATCATACCAGCAGGAATTGATAGAAATGATAATACAATACAAACAAGGAAAATTAGTTTAATGTGTTTATTAATATATTGACCTTCTGTGTGGTATATTCTTGGAATCCCAATCTGATTTATAATTGATAATACTGCACCTGTAGCTGTACCTGCCAAATTGGTAATAAATGATAAAATACCTAACTCACTAGTATTTCCTAAATATGCCAAATACGGCCTATATCCCTGTAATTGTCCCACATTCATAATACCTGAAGTACCCATCAGCATTATTCTTTGGATAGCAACTTTCAGAGAGTAGTAATCTTCATTTTTTTCATTAGAATAATGGAATCTTATAAAGATAAGATATGAGGATATTATCAGAACTGAAATGGAATATATTATAAGAGAGATAATAATAGAGAAAGTTGTTGAACCATAACATTTATAAACACAATAAAAAACTATAACTTTTATTATAACATCAAAAACTAATAATATTGAGGATATAACTTGTTTATTTGCAAGCTGATATATATTTTTCACCAATGTATATATATAGGTTGACAATGATAGTAAACAGCAACTTATTATATGCAAAATCAGTGATTCATTTGATTTAAAAAAAATGATAAAATAAAAAAGGCAAAATGAAGAAATAATTCC
>NZ_JAZGJN010000140.1:0-2674 GCF_038085095.1 Photorhabdus sp. P32
ATAGAAATGAGAGAGAGAATTGGTTATCAGAATAGATAATGCGGAAAAAACAGCACCTTATTATTTCGGTTGTTATTTATTACATGATTGAATGACAATGTATATACAATGAATTTGTTGGCTGTATTTTTCTTAACTGTGCTGATAAATTTCAATATTTAACTGTTTGTGGAAAGTGTTAAGTTAAATTTCATAGGTGAAATCACCTATTATATATGTCACTAAATAACAGTTAAAATAAGGAAGGCATAAAATGTCATCGAAAGTTATAGCTATAAACCCTGGTCAATCGTTTGAGATTTTTAAGCATGGAAATGTAATATTTCCCAATCATTATCCTTTGGCGATTATAAAAAACAATGGTATGGCGCCGATTAGGGCGGTAAATTACTGGGCTCCCCCGATTGGAGATTATAACCAGTATGGTTATATTGATGTTTACCCCGGTGAGGAGAAAACATTTCTCGCACCTGTTAACGCTGTTTATTTCTATAAAATTATAGTCACCAATCTCAGCACTATTTACAACGCAGAAATTGAAGTTACATCGCAGTTTTGGAATTGGTAGTTGAACCTTTATGGGGCATATTTTAAGAATTTAATTATCTAGCAAACCGATTTAAGGAGGCAGGTTTTAACCTGCCATCCTTTATTTTAGGTGATATTAAATCTCACTCTTTTGGGGTTGGCTATTCTATTAATAAATAACTTTAAGTGTTTTCAGTAAATGTATCTCGTGATATTTAATTGTTAATGGCTTTCATTATAATTAGTCGTTTTGGGTTTCAAGGTTGATTTAAGTGGAATATTTATAGCAATTAAATTCTATTTCTAACACCAAAGGATTAACGAAACTTTTCTTGTCATGAGGTTTATCACACTCTTTGGAAATGAAACCAACAGTTATATTACATTTCTTATCAATATACTATATATTCATATTTTTGAATGTTAACTAATTGATGATTTTTTATGGCAAATATAATCTATTTGGAAATTAAGGGTGATAAACAAGGTTTGATATCACAGGGATGTTCAACGGTTGATTCTATTGGTAACACATGTCAGCTTGGTCATGAAGACCATATATTTGTTTATGAATTGACGTCTAATATAACCAGAGGTCAACATGTTAACCATCAACCGGTTGAGATAAGAAAGCCAATAGACAAATCTTCTCCTCTTTTGGGGTTAGCCATAACCAATAAAGAATCGCTGCAATGTATTTTTTATTTTTACAGAACATCAACTAAAGGTGGTTTAGAACTCTATTATAAGATAAAACTCACTGGCGCATATATATGTGGATTGAATGGGTTTTATCCAAACTCATCTACGCATAATGAATGCCAGCCACAGGAAAGTTTATCTTTAATGTATAAGTCAATAACGTGGGAACATGTGATGTCCGGCACCAGTGCATATAGCATATGGGAAGACAACGTTTATTGAGGTTTTTATGAAAGGGATATCCCATCTTTCTTATGATTTAAATAATTACGCTTCGTCATTGAAGCGTAAAGCACACTTGGCTGCCAGCTTTTTTATAGAAGATAGCCAGTTTAGAATGTCATATTTAAAATAAATTGATGACTTTGTTAATATAAAAACACGTGAGTTTAAAAATACCTTTGATGTAAATGAAAAGAAGAGATTGGTTTATGAAGTAAAAGATGAATATGAAATAACGGAAAGAGAATATCAGGCTTTAAGGCGTAAGGATTATACCAAATATATTGTAACCGATATATTTGAAGATCAGGGCGTGGTTAAATACGCAAAAATAGGCGGTGGGGTTGTTGCTGGTATTGTTCAGACAGTTGCTGGTATTTCAGTTTTTAATTCAGGTAAATTGGTAAAATCTAAAAGTGTTCAGTCAATGGGAATTGTTTTGTTTGCTCATGGAGGTAATAACTTTTATGAAGCTATTAGTCCGATTCTCTATGAGAGTCAAGATATAGGCTGGCTCAGGGAGGGATATCGGCACATCTCTCATGCTTTAGGTTATGATGATAATGTAGCTAATGTTGCTTATAGTTCAGTTGATTTAGTGGCGAGTGCATATGGAACATATGGAATGTTCAAGCTTAAGCCTATTAAATCAAAGAATAATATATCGGGGGGCTATCCTGTAAAGCCGGGGGCGGGAAAATTATTTAGGTATATTAATGAGGATCTTGCCAGAAAATGGCGGTTAACACCAAATCCTATATTAACCATTCAAATATCTGGTAGTATGTATAAAGTCAAACTTTTGATAGATGACATAAATAAACTTCATGACGATTGAAATTTAGTTTTTATTTTAAATCGGAAATAAAGTATTGATAATTTCAATTCTGTAATAAGATTAATGGAATGACCAAATAAAAATAAAAAAGATACTGTTGTTAATAAATAAACAAAAAACATTAATGGAATCCCATATGCTTTTCCACTAAAAAGCATGCCTAACATTATAAACGAAGAAATCAGTGTCGAATATATTATTGGCATGGCTACTTCTTCACCTTTAAATAGCAGATAATGACAAAAACAATCTGTTTTGCTTTGGTATTTATGATAAATATTAGGATCATATTTGTGTAGAATAATAAAGTTTCTCTTTATCTTAATCAATTCTTTAAAGGTGAGTCCACTATTTAATATTAGTTTTCTTAAGTCAGTTAGGTTC
>NZ_JAZGJN010000141.1:0-2692 GCF_038085095.1 Photorhabdus sp. P32
TTATCCAGTTTAATCTGATGTTATTTAATGTTAACTATCCATATAAGATAATAAGTTAATATTTCAATAGCTAATTTTACGATTATAATTAAATGTTCTCATCTATTCATTAAATAAAAGCTATTTAATTATAGATGAAATAAGAGTGGTATCCACATAAATACTTAACTTAATATTTTCTGCCAATTATAGTATGTAAGATTCACATCTTCTATATTATTGATGAAGGTAAATATAGTTAATGTTTTTACTCCTCCTATATTATTTCCTTCCATTTCTTGCACTTGGTTATATATGGTTTTTTCACCTTAAAATGTTTAATTGCATTTGTATGTGGAAAATCATAGTAATCTTGGCAAGTCCAAAATATTCTGTTAATTTTATCTGCTATATTTACCGATTTATTTAAACTGTTCCAATTGGTTCTGATCACTATCGCTATCCTTACAAGAGACAGTAATACCTAAATTCCCGATATATCCTTCCATCATTATCACACTTAATTGTTTGCTTTTTTGATGAAAATTTTTAACTCCATCTATAACTGACGCTTAAAGTATTGTATGGTCTGTGAATAGCAATGGGGAAAAGGCACATTTTTACTATGAAAATAATATTTTTATCAAAAACAACTAACTTATTAAAAGGACTATAGATGTTTAAGTTTGATATTACTATCATTATCCCTATATTTAACGATGAAAACAATATAGTCTATTTGTTGGATTCAATATCTGTACAAGAAAATGTTAATTTTGAGGTTGTCATTATTAATGATGGCTCAACGGATAATAGCTTGGAAGTCATTAATGAATATAAAAAAAGAGATAATAGAATACGGATATTCAATCAAGAAAATCGTGGTGTTTCAATAGCTAGGAATGATGGCATAAAATATGCGAGAGGAGAGTGGGTTTTATTTGTTGATAGTGACGACTGGTTGAAACCACAAATACTAAGAAAATGGCTTGATCAAGCTATTGAACAGAAATTAGATGTGTTAATTGGCAATGGAGTCAGTTTTACAGAAGATCCATTTTCACAAGAGAATAAAAGGATAACACGTAGACAACCTTATGGCCGGGTATTAACGGGTAAAGAGTGGATAGAATATTGTGTTGAATGTAGAGAATGGCCACATTTTGTTTGGTTACAACTTATTAAAAAAGATCTTATTATAAATAACCAACTAAGTTTTAGAGAAAATACCCTTCATGAAGATATCTTATGGACAATTAATTTGTCACTTATAGCGAATCGAATTGGATTTTGTGAGGAGTTATTATATTGTTATCGACATAATTTGGAATCAATAACTCGCTCAAGAGAAATTAAAAAATTATATCATCGGGCTGATAGTTATATTACTGTCGTTGATTCAATTATTGAAATCTCAAAAGAGATTAAAGGTGAAAAATCGTTAAGAAGATCACTGAGCCGTCATGCAATACGAGAGGTTGGCAGTTTTTTTATTTTGTATAGAAAAAGGATACAAGATCCCTCCTTAAAAAAATTACTTGCGAAACGTTTTGTTGAGAAAATTGCTCTGAGAGATTTATTACTAGGTGTACATGATTATCATGAATTATGGTTTATTATACGTTGTAATTTAATCTTAGTATTAAGGAGATTTATGGGCTAGTGGTTATGATATGCTAGAATTTATTTTTCTAGGTTAAATGATTGAGAATATCAGCATACATTTAGGGATACTTGAGCAATTTGATAAGAACAAAGGTATTTATATTAGAAGAGGGAAGAGTGATTTAGCCTTGATTTAGCACTTATTTTGCTTTTAAATGAATCAGCAAAAATGAGGTCTCTATAACAAAACAACAATATATTTCAGAGTTTAAATATATGGTACTCATGTTGCTACTCAAAATCAGCAAGTACAAGGTAAGGTAATAACGCCTTGTTTTTTAATTTAGGGATAGGGTATTGAAATAGTTAATGCCTGAATAAATTATATATCTGTTAATTATTATTATTCCCTTATACGTAATGATACACAACCAGAGTTTGTTGATGAGCTCGGTATTATACTAAATGCAAGTAATCACCTTATAAAATTTAAGGCTGCGCTATGTGTGGCCTTTTCTTATTCTACTGATTTCGCAGTATTCCTATTAACTCAAATTTAAGGCTACACGGCAGCCTATGGATTCCCATTATATGAATGGGAGTAAAGGATGAAATACATGGATAAACAGCCTGACATCTGGATGCAGCTATGGGTATGGCTGCTGTCAGTCAAAGAACAGGGTATAGGTGCGGCACTAGCTGCCGCAATGGCTTATCTCAGAGGTCGATATAACGGCGGTAAATTTTGGACGACAATTATGGATTCTATTATGTGTGCCATGATTGCCTGGTTTATCCGTGATGTGTTGAAGTTTTTTGGTATGAGCACGGACTTGGCTTACATCGGCAGTGTCATTATTGGTTATCTGGGAACTGACTATTTTGGTCAGATCTTAAGAAAAGTTGTTAATAACAAAACAGGTAATAAACAGTAGGAGTGAATTATGAGTAGAGGTATTCGAAACAATAACCCTGGCAACATTCGTTGGGGTGATGATTGGCAAGGCTTGGTACCGGAATCACAACGTACCGACCAATCTTTCTGTCAGTTTGTCAGTCCTGAATATGGTATTCGGGCAATGATTAAAATTTTGTATAATTACAATCG
>NZ_JAZGJN010000142.1:0-2927 GCF_038085095.1 Photorhabdus sp. P32
TTATAAAATCCAGCCATCATATAAATAAAATAGATTTTCATTGCTTTCAATATTAATACACAGTTGCAATAGAAAATTCCAATCAGATATATACAATCATTAATTTAGAAATGTATATGTATATATCTGAATTTATAATTTAACCAATAAGTGAAAGCTGTTGCCGTAAATAGGTACCTGAACCTAATAATCCTGGTTGTGGATGAGTAATCAAATAAACAGGAATCTGTTGTACTAACGGTTTAAAGCGCCCTTTATCTTCAAATCCATGAAGAAAGTTCGACTGCTTAAAGAAATCAAGAAACCGCGGCACTATACCACCAGCGATATACACACCACCAAAAGCCCCCATATTTAACGCTAAATTTCCGCCAAATCGCCCCATAATTTCACAAAATAGTGTCAGCGCACGATGGCAATATTGGCAACTTTCATCCAATGCTCGTTGCGTCACTGTTTCTGGTTCTAAATCTTCCGGCTGACAATTATCCAAAATGGCAATGGCCTGATAAAGGTTTACCAACCCACTACCGGACAAGATTCTTTCTACCGAAACATGCCCAAATTTGCGCCGCAAAACAGCCAATATCGCATCTTGTTCTTCACTATTTGCTGCAAAATCTACATGGCCGCCTTCACCCGGTAAACTGACCCATTGCTTGTCTACCTTGATCAAATGAGCTACGCCAAGGCCAGTGCCTGCACCGTAAACCGCTATCGGTTTATCTCTAACCGCTTCTCCTCCACCCAACTGAACTTTGTGTTCTTCTGTTAGCATTGGAATAGCCATAGATACAGCCGTGAAGTCATTGATCACGTCTAATTTTTCTAGCCCAAGTGTCTGTTTCAGCTCACTAATAGAAAATGCCCATTGGTGATTGGTCATTTCTACCCAATCACCATTTATCGGACAAGCAATAGCGATGCAAGCACAAGTTACTGTTGTTTTTTGCTCCGCTAAATAGTGACTGATAATAGATTCTAATCCGGCGTGTTGTTTCGCACTATATGTTTCAATCCGCTCAATAGCCCCATTTTCCAAATTGCAAAGCGCTAATCTGGCATTGGTGCCGCCAATATCAGCAACTAATCCATAGAGATTCATTTTTATATCCTAATAATCGACTAGTACAACAATTAGGTAAAGCTTATCCCATCTGGCATTATTGGTATAGATCGTTTAACAGTGAATGACTGGCAAGCAGTTAATTAATAGCATAAAGGCAAACCACACTATTCAAGGGTAAATGCAAAAAAACCAACCTCACCAGTTGGTTTTTTACATTTATATACTATGCAGCTAAGACTATGTAGTTAAGCAGCCTTATGACGTTTATTGGATTTTCTTTTTTCACTTCTCATTGCTTTGCTGTGAGCTTCGGCGAGTACCCGTTTTTTCTCACTATTAGCAAAACGATTTAAAACTTGCCTGATCAATGGCTGGTAGCCTAAGCCATTAAGGTCAGCTATCATTTTCAAGTCTTCTATCAGAGATAGATTTAACCTAATTGAAATGGGCTGTAACTCCAACACTTCGTTAATCTGATCTTCTGTTATATCATCAGATACTTTAACGTGAGACTCACTACAACCAAGCTCACCGTTCTCCCATGCTTCATCGGTGGAAACTATCAGGTTATTTGCTCGCTTATCAGTTTGCCTGCTCATTTCTCTGTTCCTAGACCGTATTTTCGGTAAATTCTCAATTCATCTTCGTTAGGTGCATAGGCAATCCTTATAGCAACCCCTTTTTCAGGATAATAGATAAAGACTATCTTTAACTTAACGCCATAATCAGTTTCAGATATAAACCATTTAGTGGGTGGCTCAGTTTTATTATCTTCCCTTGTATCCTCAAGAAAACGTCCAACCCGATTAGAAAAACACTGGAGTATATCCTCTCCATTAACAGACGGCTTTTTGCCTGCTAATTTCAATCTGATGTTTGATGATATCAAGAACTCTATATACTGCGGTGTTTTTAACTCATGGTTAATCTGTATATACAGAATACGCCGCTAAACAGATCTAAACAACTCAAAATGACTCATAAAATATCAATGGATTTTGTATCATTAATAGATAAGATATATTATTTGAGCGTAAAATTTGTATATACACATAATGATGAAGCTCATGCTCAAGGTATAGAATAAATTTGTAAGTCATGCTATAGAATTTATCGAAACTAGTATGTTTACCCGACGATAAAAGAATAAGGCGTAATATGAGTTTTTTTGACGAATTGAAAGCATCCCTCGAAGAAGCAGTTGAAATTAAACAAGGTAATAAAGCCACAACACGTGTGACCCGATACGAAGTTGCCGACGTTAAAACTATCCGTGCTCAACTTAACATTTCACAGGCAGAGATGGCGAAGGCTTTAGGCACTAGCCTTGATACAATTAAAAGCTGGGAGCAAAAGCGTCGAAATCCGACAGGGCTAGCGGCAAAGGTGTTAGCTATCATCCAAGAAAATCCTAATTTCTATAAGGCCCTGGCGACCCATTGATTAAAAACCAACTGCTCTACCGACTGAGCTAACAATCCATCTGGAGGAATTGGTTTTGAATGAAGCTTTAAGATGGTGGGTCGTGCAGGATGACTCGCTTCGCTCGGCTCGAACCTGCGACCCATTGATTAAAAGTCAACTGCTCTACCGACTGAGCTAACAACCCATCTATAGGGGAATTATTCTGATTGTATCTTTTGGAGTGGTGGGTCGTGCAGGATGACTCGGCCTATGGCCTCGCCCTTCGGGCCAGCGCTCACGCGCTGTTGTCTCGCTTCGCTCGGCTCGAACCTGCAACCAATTGATTAAAAGTCAACTGCTCTACCGACTGAGCTAACAACCCATCTATAGGGGAATTATTCTGATTGTATCTTTTTGAGTGGTGGGTCGTGCAGGATTACTCGGCCTATGGCAT
>NZ_JAZGJN010000143.1:0-3044 GCF_038085095.1 Photorhabdus sp. P32
TAAGCGTACACGGTGGATGCCTAGGCAGTCAGAGGCGATGAAGGACGTGCTAATCTGCGAAAAGCGTCGGTAAGCTGATATGAAGCGTTATTAGCCGGCGATGTCCGAATGGGGAAACCCAGTGCAATGCGTTGCACTATCATTAACTGAATCCATAGGTTAATGAGGCGAACCGGGGGAACTGAAACATCTCAGTACCCCGAGGAAAAGAAATCAACCGAGATTCCCCCAGTAGCGGCGAGCGAACGGGGAGGAGCCCAGAACCTGCATCAGCCATAGCATCAGAGGAACGGTCTGGAAAGGCCGGCGAGAGAGGGTGACAGCCCCGTACTCGAAGATGGCGTGGTTGTGAGTTCGAAGAGTAAGGCGGGACACGAGAAATCCTGTCTGAAGAGGGGGGGACCATCCTCCAAGGCTAAATACTCCTGACTGACCGATAGTGAACCAGTACCGTGAGGGAAAGGCGAAAAGAACCCCGGCGAGGGGAGTGAAAGAGAACCTGAAACCGTGTACGTACAAGCAGTGGGAGCCTTGATGAATCAGGGTGACTGCGTACCTTTTGTATAATGGGTCAGCGACTTATATTCTGTAGCAAGGTTAACCGGATAGGGGAGCCGCAGGGAAACCGAGTCTTAACTGGGCGAAATGAGTTGCAGGGTATAGACCCGAAACCCGGTGAGCTAGCCATGGGCAGGTTGAAGGTTGGGTAACACTAACTGGAGGACCGAACCGACTAATGTTGAAAAATTAGCGGATGACTTGTGGCTGGGGGTGAAAGGCCAATCAAACCGGGAGATAGCTGGTTCTCCCCGAAAGCTATTTAGGTAGCGCCTCGTGAAGTCATCTTCGGGGGTAGAGCACTGTTTCGGCTAGGGGGCCATCCCGGCTTACCAACCCGATGCAAACTGCGAATACCGAAGAATGTTATCACGGGAGACACACGGCGGGTGCTAACGTCCGTCGTGAAGAGGGAAACAACCCAGACCGCCAGCTAAGGTCCCAAAGTCATGGTTAAGTGGGAAACGATGTGGGAAGGCCCAGACAGCCAGGATGTTGGCTTAGAAGCAGCCATCATTGAAAGAAAGCGTAATAGCTCACTGGTCGAGTCGGCCTGCGCGGAAGATGTAACGGGGCTAAACCATGNNGCTGGAGGTATCAGAAGTGCGAATGCTGACATAAGTAACGATAAAGCGGGTGAAAAACCCGCTCGCCGGAAGACCAAGGGTTCCTGTCCAACGTTAATCGGGGCAGGGTGAGTCGACCCCTAAGGCGAGGCCGAAAGGCGTAGCTGATGGGAAACAGGTTAATATTCCTGTACTGAAGGTGACTGCGAAGGGGGGACGGAGAAGGCTAGGCCATCCGGGCGACGGTCGTCCCGGTTTAAGCGTGTAGGTGGGAGGAGCAGGCAAATCCGCTCTTCTTTATAACACTGAGGCGTGATGACGAGCCGCTACGGCGGTGAAGTGGTTGATGCCCGGCTTCCAGGAAAAGCCTCTAAGCATCAGGTCACAGACAATCGTACCCCAAACCGACACAGGTGGTCAGGTAGAGAATACTCAGGCGCTTGAGAGAACTCGGGTGAAGGAACTAGGCAAAATGGTGCCGTAACTTCGGGAGAAGGCACGCTGGCGTTAGGTGAAGGGGCCCGCCCCCGGAGCCGAAGCCAGTCGCAGAGACCAGCTGGCTGCAACTGTTTATTAAAAACACAGCACTGTGCAAACACGTAAGTGGACGTATACGGTGTGACGCCTGCCCGGTGCTGGAAGGTTAATTGATGGGGTTAGCCGCAAGGCGACGCTCTTGATCGAAGCCCCAGTAAACGGCGGCCGTAACTATAACGGTCCTAAGGTAGCGAAATTCCTTGTCGGGTAAGTTCCGACCTGCACGAATGGCGTAATGATGGCCAGGCTGTCTCCACCCGAGACTCAGTGAAATTGAACTCGCTGTGAAGATGCAGTGTCCCCGCGGCAAGACGGAAAGACCCCGTGAACCTTTACTATAGCTTGACACTGAACATGGAGCCTTGATGTGTAGGATAGGTGGGAGGCTTGGAAGTGCGGACGCCAGTCTGCATGGAGCCATCCTTGAAATACCACCCTTGAATGTTCGATGTTCTCACTTAAGCCCGTCATCCGGGCTGAGGACAGTGTCTGGCGGGTAGTTTGACTGGGGCGGTCTCCTCCCAAAGCGTAACGGAGGAGCACGAAGGTTGGCTAATCACGGTCGGACATCGTGAGGTTAGTGCAAAGGCATAAGCCAGCTTAACTGCGAGAGTGACGGTTCGAGCAGGTACGAAAGTAGGTCTTAGTGATCCGGTGGTTCTGCATGGAAGGGCCATCGCTCAACGGATAAAAGGTACTCCGGGGATAACAGGCTGATACCGCCCAAGAGTTCATATCGACGGCGGTGTTTGGCACCTCGATGTCGGCTCATCACATCCTGGGGCTGAAGTAGGTCCCAAGGGTATGGCTGTTCGCCATTTAAAGTGGTACGCGAGCTGGGTTTAGAACGTCGTGAGACAGTTCGGTCCCTATCTGCCGTGGGCGCAGGAAGATTGAAAGGGGCTGCTCCTAGTACGAGAGGACCGGAGTGGACGCACCGCTGGTGTACGGGTTGTCATGCCAATGGCATCGCCCGGTAGCTAAGTGCGGGAGAGATAACCGCTGAAAGCATCTAAGCGGGAAACTTGCCTTGAGATGAGTCTTCCCCTGACTTTAAGGTCACGGAAGGAACGTTTAAGACGAAGACGTGGATAGGCTGGGTGTGTAAGTGCAGCGATGCATTGAGCTGACCAGTACTAATGAACCGAGAGGCTTAACCTTACAACGCCGAAGGTGTTTTGGCGTCGGAAGACGGAAGAGAGAGATTTTTCGCTTGTTCAGAGATTGATGCGGTGGTTGCGGAAGAGACGCAACGGCCGGAGTAAAACCGAATATGCCTGGCGGCGATAGCGCGGCGGTCCCACCTGACCCCATGCCGAACTCAGCAGTGAAACGCCGTAGCGCCGATGGTAGTGTGGGGTCTCCCCATGTGAGAGTAGGGAA
>NZ_JAZGJN010000144.1:0-3122 GCF_038085095.1 Photorhabdus sp. P32
CACCTTTTAATAAATTACAATATCCGAAGTTGGCGGAAGCTTATCCTAGCGGTAGATTACCTGATTTAAGAGGGGAATTTATCCGCGGATGGGATGATAATCGAGGTGTTGATAGTGGTCGTGGGCTTTTATCTTGGCAGGGAGATGCAATCAGAAATATTACCGGGACAACTCAAGCTATACACGCTCAGATGGGCGGCGCTCCACAGACGCCTGTTGTGAGTGGGGTCATGGCATCGTCGCGATATGCTACGGCAGATACACGTTCAGCAAATGGCGGCAGTAGTACTGATCTTACCTATTTTGACATTGATGCATCAAGACAAGTCCCAACCGCTAACGAAAATAGGCCCCGCAACATAGCATTTAGCTACATTGTAAGGGCAGCATAATCCTAGTGGCTGTGGCCGTTTGCAGTAAGAATAAAGCCGGTTATTCCGGCTTTATTGAGGCTGACGGAAAACCGAGACAAAACTTTCTTGGCGCAACCAAATTTTCGGGTATAAAATAGATTTTATTATTTTTATATCTAAATGAAATTAATTCAGAAATACAAAAAGCGTCACCATTTCCAGCGGATATTGACACTAGCAATGCTGGCTTATGCACTAATTCGTTATCACTACATAATAAAATTAAATTTTTTAGTTATTTTAAGTTAATCTAAGAAATAACTAACTTTACCTGAATTAGAAAGCGATCTGTGGCTTCCTGAAATAATTCCCAATTTCATTACATTCCCTCACGTGATATATTTTGAATACCTTTTAACACCAATATCAAAAACCAATTTAGCTATAAAAATTAAAACCAATGTGACCAGAGTTTGAATAAAAAACCATTTCATACTCATTATTCCACTTGCTACTGAAGCTGGAACGCCCGTTATAAATAGACACGGAAGTATGAACATTAAAATAAAACGAACTGCGCCATGAAAAGATTGTTCAGGTCTCACCAATACTTTAAAACAAGGATTTGAGTTCTTAATACTAACTAATGAAGCTGTCCAAAATATTGTTGTTCTTATTATCCAGGTAATTGAAGTAAGTATTAAGACGCCTTCTAATGCCATTATAAGATGTAAAAAAACCAACAAAATATTAGTGCCAAGGTAAATGTGTACAGTGAAAAATAATACTAACGATAGGAATGACAACAAAAAATGCTCAAATGCAATATTTGTAGCGATATATAAAAATTGAGTATTTATAGGTAATGCTAAATGAGGTTCTAACTTTAATGACTTGACTTTTTTAACCAGCAATAAGCTTCCTTTACCAAATAAAAAAAGGTAAAAATTATCGACTAAACATACCGTGGTAAAAAATATAATAACAAATTCATCAGATAAAATATAACTTGAAGATTGTGAATTTAGAATAGCATACCAAAAAAAAGCTTGTGCTATATAGTAACTAAAATTAACAAAAGCGGATAACCAAAAATTTAATGGACTTTTTTTTGCTTCTGACAATCCACTTTTAAAACCAATAAATATAACTTTAAGCATTGCCATTATACCCTTGATTGTATTTTAACATATAATTCCAAATAAAATTAAAAATCATCATTAAACACACCATGACTAAAAACCCATTAAATATAAAATAAATAGATATTGAATTTGTTGCAATTTTAACTGGAATATAGGTAATATATTGAAATGGAATATAATTAAATATTGATTTTAAAGAATCACTAAACACGTCTAATGGTATTAACGCACCTGAAAGGACCCATGACAAAGTATCCTTAATAATGATAAAAGAGTACGAGCCTCTAAATTTGAATGCCATACATGACAATATCATTGTTAAATACAAGTTGATAAACAATCCTATACATAACGAAATAAATAGATATATAAAATTAGGAATGTCCTTTTGGTATATAATTATAAATGAAATTAACGGTGACATTATGAATAATCTAGCTAATATCTGTCCCAAAGCATACTCTGAATAATATATACCCGTCATCTTTCAAGTTGCCTCTTTGTTGGCTGCACTCACTCACCCCGGTCACATAGTTCTCTATGCTCCCGGGGATTCGCTCCCTTGCCGTCGCGATGCATCTTGAAATCCATTGGGTATAATAATATTGATTTTGGCATTATAATTAGTCTATCTATACTACCATCTTCAATATGGAACGATAAATTTTCTGGAAATCCGGTAATACTTGTCAATTGAAATATAATAACAGACCATAATATATAAGTTATTATTTCATCATGCGTATAGTTAACAAAGCCATTTGATTTTGTCATGGTATCCCAAAAAGATAGTTCAACCGCATATAATGTTACAATTATAAATAAGTAACCAAATATTATATTCTTAGCTCTAATGGTTTCAATAAAAGAAAATTTAATTATCACAGAAAAGTCCCTCTAAATATAGAGCATTCTTTTCTTTCGAGTTATTTTTATTTAGATTTATTTTTGATATTTCACCATCCTTCAAGAAGATAATATCTTTGCAAACATCCGCAATATCTATCATATTATGTGAGGTAATGAGTATTTTACTTTCATTATTCTGAGCATAATCTTTTAAGATATTGCGTAATAGAATTTGTGACTCTATATCTAATCCGATGGTTGGTTCATCTAATATCAGTAATTTTGGCTTATTAAGAAAGTGTATTAATAAGTTAGATTTCACAGATTGACCTAAAGAATATGTTTTTGTAGGTTTTTTTGCTATACTTCTAAGGTTCAACATTTCTATCATATTCTCAATACTATTTTTATCATAATTACGTTTATATATCTTAGAAAAAAGCTCAATATTTTCATAGAGAGATAACTCCTCCCAAAGCATTGATTTATTACCAAAAACGATACCAAGATTAGATAAAAGGTTACGAGATCTTCCATTTGAATCAATACCAAAAACAGTAATATTTCCAGAGTTTGGTGTTAAAATACCGGAAATTAGTTTTATTAAAGTTGTTTTTCCGGCGCCATTTTTCCCCAGTAATCCTATGATCTTGCTATCGTCAAATATTTCAATATTTATATTTTTAAATAAAACCACTTCGATTTCATTTAATGAAAATATATTTTTAAAAATATTTCTTTTAATTTCTCTACTTTTATAACTAAAGCATAAATC
>NZ_JAZGJN010000145.1:0-3165 GCF_038085095.1 Photorhabdus sp. P32
CTGCTCTCACTATGTAATTAAATGCAATATTGCGGGGACGGGTTTCATGACCGCCTGTATTGTTAGCAATTGATGTATCAGTTGCGCCACCTGTAACATCCCTACCGAGCGGATACTGGTATCCGTCTAGAGGTCCTTGATAATTAGAAAGGTATTTTCTTCTCTCATTCCCTTGAGAAAGTTGTATTCTTTTTGTGTTGTCAGTCTGTGCGCTTAAAATAATACGACCACTATCAACACCTCGACTATCATCCCAACCACGAATAAATTCTCCGCGCAGGTCAGGTAATTTTCCTGTAGGATACGCTGCCGCTAATTGAGGGTAAGCTGTTTTATCGAACTCTGCTCCGTTACATTGCAGCCACCCGGCTGGTGGTATAACTGTCGGCCAGGGAACAGGAACACCTACAGGAATATTATTAACTGCATCGATTAGATTATTAACTTCTGCCTTGGTATATACACCTATATCCTCAGCCTCTAGATTAATGTCAGTAGACAATGTTTTCCCATTCACCTTTCGGCTATTTGGCACTCTATCATTAATATTTTCACGCAATGAATTTATTATTTCCTGGGCTAGCTTTTGAGTAACAGCCAATGTATCACTATTACCCACTACATCTGTAAGCTGAACAATACCTTTCTGTGTTAATGAGGCATTTGGTACTTCCGATGTAATTTTTTGTTCTAACGCTCTGTTCAATTGAGCGGTGAGTTTAATTATATCACCATCATCCAGAATATTATCGTTAGATTGTGTAGCGATAAAATCAGCCACTACAGATGATATAATTGATGACTGACGCAAGACTTTATTTAATAAATCAATAGAAATAGTATTGGGTGGGAATCCAGTCAGTAAATCTTTGCTTCCTTCATATTTTTCTTGACTAACTACATTTGCATTATCACTAATAGAAAAAGCCTTAAAATTATTCTTATGACTCATATACTTTCCTCATATTAAATAATGTTATTTTATAATAAACATATTGAATTATTGCACCCCCATCCTACAATGTACTCCAATTAAAGTTTAGCTCATAAAAAAATAACGCGATGTTCTTCTTGCTTAAAAGACTAGCTGTTTTTGTATAATTTCCAGCAATAAATAGTTCAACATTTTTAAATTTAAAATATATCTAAAAATTTATAATTTAACATTTGTAAATTATTTTCTCTTATTTTATTATAGTTACTATTAATGCTAGGCTGTGTCCCTCAATAGATTGAAATAATATAATCATCTGTCTCTCACTTTCCGGTAAATCATGTTATAGCTCATTACGATCTTCCTATAGCCGCAGGATGCAGATAGATCAGAACTTTCGGAATGACAAAATGAATGGTTTGATATCACGCTGAAAATAAAAGATTATATCTGAGATACCAAGCCAACAACCTTAAATCTAGACGGGTTATCTCACGTTTGATATTAGCAGAGAATATCTTGCGACACTCTCCGCTAATTTTAAGGTGAACAGCTCTGGATGCTGTTCTTAATCATCTCGCCAAAACCGACCGAAATATAGTGTCGGTTTATTAACGCTGATTTGTGAAGTTCCCTCAGCGCTTGAGAGCGAGTTTTTCAGAGCAGAAAATGAAAGTCTTACTATTCTGCGCACCAGAGCTTAACATGGCTAAGCTAAGCCTTTTTGTATGGTTAACTCTTAAGTCCCATTTATACCCGTTATCTTTCAAGTTGTCTCTTTGTTGGATGCACTCACTCACCCCAGTCACATAGTTATCTATGCTCCCGGGGATTCTCTCCCTTGCCGTCGCGATGCATCTTGAAATCCATTGGGTATAGATGTAGTTACAAAAGAGGATTCTTATTCGATCCAACCTCCACTTCAATTTCTGCGTTTAAATAACTGGCGAGATTGGTGGCTGTAACTTTATAGTAGTAAATAAGGTTAGGAGGCGGTACCAGTATTTCACTTTTGCCAGGGTAGATCTCTATAGAACTATACAGAGTATAATCTCCGACTAAGGATGCCCAGTAGCTACTCACTTTAACTAGCGCTAAACTAACGTTTTTTATCGTTATATGAGGTTGATGAGCGGGAACTAATATACTGCCATTCTTATAAATATCAAGAGTCTGATTAGGGTTTATATATACTCGTGCCATTTTATTGTTTCCTTATTATTACGGTTATTTGACTGTCTACATAGCAGATGACCTTATCGGTGAAATTTAACTTAGCATTTACTCCGAGCAGTTAAATATTGAACTTTATCAGTGATGTAAAAATAATAAGATAACCTCAAAGCCATATCAGTATTAAATGATTAGTAGGAAGAATGTTTTCCGAAATACATTAAATATCAGAATTAAAATCAGTCAGATTAATTATGAGCTATACATTGGTATAATTTGGTAAATAAAATAATGATGAATATTGTCTAAATAAAATTTCAACATTGTAGATCACTTGAAAGGAGCTCAGTCCGATTTTTGCGATCTGATTAGTCGCCAAATCAAAACAAATCACTAACCAGCTGAGTAATGCTGTCATTACACCAATATCACGAAATAAACGCCGCCAGAACCCCTTGCGCCGCATGCACTTCAACCAATCATTGGATACGTTTATCATGTTTCACCATGCTTTTCGCGGGAAGCCCTTTCCTTTCAGAGGGCGTCAAAATACCAATCCCAAGAAAAAACTCATCAAAAGGTGTCATCCGGCAGGCACAAAGTATTTCAGGGCTGAAATTACTATGACAGGCGCAGTTATACCGCCCTTTATTTGCAAAGCTGATTATCAAATTAAAAGGTAATACTATGATTTATCCACTTTTTATATTTAAAACAGAAGATGGGTTCGACGGTTACTTCCCCGATGTCGAAGGCTGTTTTTTTGCTGGCAACACTTTAGAAGATGCTATCCGTGATGCAGAAAAAGCATTTGGGCAGCACATGGATGTTTTAACCGAACACGGCGGCTATGTCCCTGTCCCTAAAGACTCATCCAATTACATTGGCGATCCTCGTTTGTCTGAGGATGGAGGAGTTATTGCTCTTATCGAGTTAGATCCAGAAAAATATGAGTCAAAAGCCATCAAATTCAATTCTCCGACCCATTGATTAAAAGTCAGCTGCTCTACCGACTGAGCTAACGATCCATCTGGGGGATTTGTTTTAAATGAAGCTTC